>CAVJEY010000092.1:0-8685 GCA_963648745.1 Christensenellaceae bacterium Phil1 | reverse complement strand
GTTTTTTCAGCGATTATGTCAAAATCGCCATAGGAGAAAGACCCGGAATAAGGAGGAAACCATATCCTGACACTCTGCTTGAAGCCATGAGGCTGCTTGATGCAGGCAAGACTCTCTATGTGGGTGACTCTGTCGTAGACAAGCAGACAGCAGACAATGCGGGTGTTGACTGCGTGCTTGTGCGCTGGGGCTACGGCATAGATATCGACAGCCTGCACCCTGTCAAAATAATAGACAAGCCCGATGAGCTTTTAGATATGCTGTAAAAATATATAAACCACGGTGATGATTTTCACTGTGGTTTGTTTATTTGGGGACACATTTTCTGTGAGCTCCCTACGTTTTCATCTTATTTCTTTATCGGCTCGTCCTCCAGCCTTTTTTCCATCAGAGGAGTCCACACAAAGCCGCATTCCTCGCATCTGGTTCTGTAGCCTGTCATAAACCCGTCATCATTACAGACCACCTCCAGAAGTCCGTCTGCAACCGCCTCGCTTATCTCAGGCACCACCAGCGCTCCTGCCGGAACAAGCCTTGTCAGATTTTCACTGCCGCATATGTAACATTTTTTTGCCATATCAGTCTCCTTTGCCGGGTAATTTCCCGTTCAAGGCAATATTATCACACAGCCTGCCTCTTTTCAATTAAATATTCTCTTGAATATGACTGAAAATAAGGGTAAACTGTTCTTAGTATAAATTACAAATTTTACGGAGGTGCAGTATGAACAGAATTCACACTGATAAGGCTCCTGCAGCAGTAGGACCTTATTCACAGGCAATTAAAATAAATGGAATGGTATTTACTTCAGGTCAGATAGCCTTAGATCCCGCAACGGGAAATATAGTCGGCACAGACATTAAAACTCAGGCTCAGCAGGTTATGAAAAACCTTATGGAAGTTCTCAAAGCAGCAGGCACCGAACAGAAAAACACTGTCAAGACAACATGCTTTCTGAGCAATATGGATGACTTTGCAGCTTTTAACGAGGTTTATGCTCAGTATTTCACAGAGGCACCTGCAAGATCATGCGTTGCCGTAAAAACTCTTCCAAAAAACGTTCTTTGCGAAGTCGAAGCCATAGCGGTTGTGGAGGATTAATCAGATGAAAGAGTTAACACTTAAAAATTTTGAGGAGGCTGCGCAGCTTGTCAAAAACGTCACTCTGCCCACAAATCTTGAATACAGCGAAAGTCTGAGCAGCAAAACAGGCGGCAAAATCTATCTCAAACCCGAAAATATGCAGTACACAGGAGCATACAAGGTTCGCGGAGCATATTACAAAATCGCAACTCTGACGGACGAGCAGCGCGCCAGAGGCCTTATCACTGCCTCTGCCGGAAACCATGCGCAGGGTGTTGCATATGCTGCAAAAAAATTCGGCTGCAAGGCAACCATCGTAATGCCTACAGTAACTCCTCTGATTAAAATA
This sequence comes from Christensenellaceae bacterium Phil1, assembly GCA_963648745.1. Taxonomy (GTDB): domain Bacteria; phylum Bacillota; class Clostridia; order Peptostreptococcales; family Anaerovoracaceae; genus UMGS973. The sequence goes on along the minus strand of CAVJEY010000092.1, from coordinate 7,253 downwards.
AACAGAACCAAGAGTTACGGCGCCGAAATCGTGCTGCATGGTGATGTTTACGATGATGCCTGCGAAAAAGCAATGGAGCTTGCAAAGGAGCATGGTTATACGTTTATTCATCCGTTTGACGATCTGGCGGTAGCTACAGGTCAGGGCAGCATTGCCATGGAAATAGTGCAGGAGCTTCCTACAGTTGACTACATAATAGTGCCAATCGGAGGCGGCGGGCTTATCACCGGAATTTCAACTCTTGCAAAAATGCTCAACCCTAAAATCAAAGTAATCGGAGTAGAGCCAAGCGCTGCCGCAAGCATGACTGCAGCATTTGAAAAGGGCGAGCCTGTAACACTGCCAAGCGCAAACACCATCGCAGACGGTACGGCAGTAAAAAGAGTCGGTGAAACCATATTCCCCTACTGCAAGGAAAACATTCACAAGATAGTTACAGTTGATGACAATGAGCTTATAGGGGCATTTCTTGATATGGTCGAAAACCACAAGATGATTGTCGAAAACTCAGGACTTCTGCCTGTAGCGGCATTAAGTCATCTTGACCTCAAAGACAAAAAAGCCGTTGTCGTATTAAGTGGCGGCAATATGGACGTAATCACAATGTCCTCGGTAGTGCAGCACGGACTGATTCAAAAAGACAGGATATTCTCCGTATCCGTACTGCTTCCTGACAAGGCAGGCGAGCTTGTAAAGGTTGCTTCCATAATCGCAAAGGAAAACGGCAACGTAATCAAGCTGGAGCACAACCAGTTTGTCAGCATCAACAGAATCAACGCTGTAGAACTCAGGGTGACTATGGAAGCCTACGGTACAGAACACAAAAACTCCATTCTCAAAGCCCTCAAAGATGCAGGGTTTGAGCCTGAACTTGTAGATACAAAACTATACTAAGACAAAAGCAGGTGTTATAAAATCACGCACCTGCTTTTTGACTGTTTTCAATTAGATTTTATCCTAAAATCATCTTTCAAATCTTACTATATATGACCCCAGCACCTGCTCGCACCGGATTTTGGCAGCATTATCTGCTGTAAATTCCTGCTTTGCGTACTGCTTCTTAACATCTGTGCTGTATGCGGGAAGGGTCTTGCCTGTACTTTTGCCGCCTGCATCATCCGCGCCAAAGCGCCATTTGAATTCACAGTCGCAGAATTCCCTGCCGGCATTAATCTGCTCAGGCAGGCAAAGCTCAATACTCTCTCCCATAAAGAAGCAGCCGCCGTTATCTTTTTCGGCAGGACAGCCGCCCTCAATGCCGACACCTTCATATGCAAGGCTTAAGAATGGAGCTGAAATTGTAACTCTGCCGTTTTCATCTGTAAACGGTATCTCATTCCTGCTACCTGTCCAGTTTGATATATTGAGCCAGCCTCTAATGCCACCATACTGCACGGGAGTATTAAACTCAATATATACTTCACTGCCATCCCTTATCTCAGTATTGATTCTCAAAACAGGTCTGAGAGAGTCAAATCCATCTGGCAGTATTGCGCGAATACGGTCCTGTTCTGCCTCGTAGGCCATAACAAACTGCTCTACACGCATCTATATACCTCTGTTTCTCAGCATATTCGCAAAATATCCTGTTATCCTGCCGGTAATGCCCCAGATCACATATTTATCATAAACATATATCGGAACCTCTGTTTTGGCAGATGCCCATTTGTATCCGCCGGGGAATCCAATCAGCTCCAGCGGAAAATCCTCCTGTATCTCCTGCTTTGCATAGCTGTAATATATTTCAGGCTCATTGTCCATAAAAAACTCAAGCGGCACCGTAAAAAGCTCGCTGACCTCACTTTCGCTTGGAGATGCCGCGGCTATGGCGCTGCTGTCAATCTGCACCGCATACGCTTTAATAACATAGCCTCCGTAGGTAAACATGGTACCCACCTCTCCTATTACGGATATATCATCTTTGCCGATACAAAGCTCCTCTGAGGTTTCTCTCAGAGCGCATTCAAGATCTGTCTCTCCCGGCTCTTTTTCGCCTCCCGGAAAACATATCTCACCCGGCTGACGCTTTATCTTAGGAGAGCGTACCTCGTACAGCACATGAAGCTCTCCGTCCATATCGACAAGAGGTATCACAACCGAAAAGCACCTGTGCCTGCCGATTATTCCCGGCCTGTGCTCATTCACAGCATTTACAATATCAGTTATCTCCATCTGTAATCTCCTTTGCTTTGAATGCTTTTCGCTGCAGATGTATATTAAGATATGACGCTCCCAGTATCAGCGCTATTCCTGCAACCGTATTCCAGAGTATCGCATCATGCAGCACAATTACTGCAATCACCGGCGCTATCGCAGGCTTTATGAAAAAGGCTATGGAGCCTGTAACCGCATCTGACAGCTTGATGGCCGTAAAATATGATATATATCCAAGCCCTGTAACAAATACACTTATATACATAACCTCAAGCCAGTTTGCCGCAATTCCTGCCGTAACGGGTCTTCCCATAAACAGAATTACAATCAGCAGCACCAGTGAGCCTAATATAAATGAGAAGCTTGTCTGCGCAAACGTCCCCACCTTGGCAGTGCTGATTTTGCCTATGCAGGTATAAAGCCCGAAAAATACTGCCGCAAGCATCATATATACTATTCCGATTACGCTGTTTCCCTCCTGCAGATCCCACGGTCTTATCATAAACACTATGCCTGCAAGACCAAGAGCAAGCACTACCAGCTTGCCTCTGTTCATTTTCTCACCCAGTATGAAATGTGCAAAAACCATGGTAAACAGAGGGTTTATGCATATAAGTACCGAGGCTGTGGAGGCATTGCATTCCATAACGCCAAGCTGGAAAAACAGCATTGAAAGCGGTATGCCTGTAATACCCACAACTGTCAGGAAACCTATGTCTTTAAGTCCTATTCTGACTTTGTTTTTTTTCATCTCCGCTATGGCAAAAGGCAGAATTATAAGGCCCCCGACAAAAAACCTGAGAAACGTAAGCTGAAATGAATCCATCCCTGTTCCGGCAACTTTAAGAGAGACTTCCATTGTTGCAAACAGAAATCCCGTAAGAAAAATACAACCGTATACTTTTTTCATAAATTAACTGCTCCCGACTGAAAACTGACAAAATTACAGACGATGTTTCCATCGCCTGTCTGATACTTTTAATTTAAGATTTCGCATCCGCTGAAGTTGACCCCTGTCATTTCTTCTTTGTCTGCACTGATGCTTACTACAAAGTTAACATCATAAAGCTCTGATATTTTTTTGAGCCTGTCTATATATTCAGGGAGATCTCCTATTGAGAAATCAGCATGCTTCATAATACCGTCTATGAAGATTGTTTCAAGGTCGTGATCCCCGCTTATTATTCCGTATATAAAACCTATGTATTCGTCACTGTTGGTGATATGCGGGAAATCCTCCATACATACAACTCTCATCTCATGTTTAAGATCATACATAAGTCTCTGATTTTTGGTTATAAAAACAATGTTTCCATCAGCTGTGTCAACTGAGCTGTTGGCAAACTCTATCATATGCTTTGTCTTACCGCTGCCTTTATGGCCTATCATTAACTGCACCATTGTTCTGTCCCTCCTGTATGTCATTTTTTTATTATTATACACCACATACTCTTATCTATCAACAGTATTATTTGCAAATTGTCTTATTCTATCCTGTCTGTTTTCTTTTCGGGCCACAGGCTTATGCCTAAAACTCCCGCTATAATCAGCGCCGCGCATATTATGTGATAAGCCTTTAGCGGCTCGCCGAGTACAATGACTCCTGCTATTATGGATATGGCTGTCGAAACGTTTCCGAATATGGTTCCCTTGACTGCTTCAAGGTGCTGCAGCACATATGCCATAAGCTGCGATGAAAGCAGTATGCAGGCTGTCCCAAGATAAAATACCGCAAACTCGAATTTAACGTTTGTGACAAGGTCAAAATACTGGTTCAGTGTTCCCTGCGACAGACCTCTTGCTATATAGGCCACATTGAATGCGACAAATCCCATCAAAGATATCATGGCTGTTATCTCAATAGGTCTGTACTGCGCTCTTACATATCTCATAAACACATTGCTTACAGCCATGCATATGCTCGAAACAGACAGTATAATCATGGCCCATATGTTCATATGTATATCTGATGCCCCTATAACTATCATCGCTATTACGGCAGCCACCGACATAAACACAAACACACTCTGCATTATGCCGGATTTTTCACCTAAGAAAATCCCCGCAATTATCTTGACTATAATAGGGACTATCGCAAACAGTATCGCGCTCTCTATTGATGTTGCAAACCGAAGTCCAAAGGTCTGAATAGCCATAAACAGTATATAAAAAAGAGCAGTAATAAAAAGATTTTTTTTTGGTTTGCCTTTTATCTCTATACGATGCCCTCTGATTCTGTCATAGATTATGAACACAGCAACCGATATAAGCGCCCAGTTGTACCTGTGAGTAAGTATGGTCAGCGTATCCGCATAAGGCGTACAGGTTTTGATGCCCAAAAACGAAAATCCCACGGCGACCGAAAAGCATACAGCCGCTATATATGCATTTCTTCTGTTTTTATCTGATTCCAAGAAAATTCCTCCTTTGCCGCACATACCGCGCACTTAAAATCTGCTCCAAAATCAAGCTCCCTGAAAACCGCACCGCCGCATTCATCACTGAGGCTGACGCCGTCTGACAGATTGAAGCTGTCAAGACCATAGGACAAGCCCTCTCCTTTGTATTTGATATAGGCTTCTTTTTTTACCCACAGTCTGAAAAAACCGTCTGCACCGGTGTTCTCTACAAAACACGCTTCCTGCGGTGTAAAAAATCTGCGGGCTGTTTTGAGATAATCTCTGACTTTAATTCTCTCTATATCTATGCCTGTTTCATATTCGCTCAGCGCGCACAGCCATATGCCGCCGCTGTGTGATATGGATATTTTAATATCACTTCCGGTAAAATACGGCCGGCCTCTGTCATCATGACACAAAGAAGCTGAAGCTCCGCAGTAAAGCTTCAGAGCTCTGGCTGCAAGAGTGCCGCTGTCTGATTTTTGTTTTGTCCAGTAAACATTCATATATGCACCAAAAAACGCCATTTGCTTTATGGCGTTTCGTATTATCTATTTGTTTTCGAGTCTGTCTAAAACGTATTTGTATCCGTCCGCCCCATATAAAAGACATTTGTTGATTCTGCTGATTGTAGCTGTGGAAGCCTTGGTAATCTCCTCAATCTCAGAATAGGTTTTCTTTTTGGATAGCAGCTTTGCCACCTGCAGTCGCTGTGCAATAGCATGGATTTCGTTTATAGTGCAGATATCCTCAAAAAACCTGTAGCAGTCCTCCTCTGTTTCTAAAAGCAGTATAGCTGCAAACAGCTCATCGATATCGTCTCTTTTGAATTTTGATTCATATGACATGGCAGACTCCTTTCACAAATTACTTTCACACTTTACAGTAAATTATATCACCGCAGATTGTTCAAGTCAATAATTATCATTTTTGCTATAGGGCAATCTCGTGTATCTTTCAAATTAAATCTGCCTAAAAACCCCGGAAGAGCAGATATCTCATTTTCTTTCTCCCCTATACGTTCAAGCTTAACTCCTGTTGATTCTCCTTCATACATCGCATTAAGATGATGAAGAGGTTTCTCTCCCCCTGCTTTTTTCACCGGCAGCCCTGACGGCTTTGCCATCAACATTTCCTGCCAGTCCTTTTATCACCTGTACAGGATAATTCTTCTCAGGCACACGCTTTGACGTTGCATATCAGGCGTAATAGGTGTTGTTTACTTTTTTAATTATGGTTCGTCACATCTGCCGCTAAAGCTTTCGTACAATCTTATTTCAGCCACAATCAAATCATCCAGATTGGGATAATGAATGTGTTTCTGTCGATCGCGGATATATCCTCCCTCAGGCACAGTATCGCACCTGCGCCTCGCGGAACCGCTCCTTTATCCAGTATCTTAAAAGCGGAAGCCAGTTCCATTCCCGGATTCGTACTCTTCTTGACTTCCAGCAGATGAAGCTGACCATCTGTTTCAATAACCATGTCGATTTCGTTGGTATCCTTGTCACGGTAATAATGCATCAGACATTCCTTTACACTGTTGAACCATGTTTTCCTGATTTCGGCCACCACATAGTTTTCCAGAATCGCGCCGTTAATCGCGCCGTTCATGAGGATTTCGGGGCTGGAGTACTTCGCAAGATATGCCACAAGTCCAGTATCGAAGAAGTACAGCTTGGGCGTTTTTACCGTCCGCTTCAGCAGATTGCTGGAATACGGTCTCAGGTAAAAAATGACCTCTGACTTCTCAAGAACCTGCAGCCATCTTTTTGCCGTGTCATCCGAAACGCCGATGTCCATTGCGATATCATGGACATTCAGCATCGTCCCTGTGCGGCATGCCGCCGCTCGGATAAAGTCGGCAAACAGCAGCTTATCAACACCAGGGATCAGATCCGTGACATCCCTGGTGATATATGTCTGAATATATGAACTGTAGAATACATCTCTATCTTTGTATTTTCCGCTCCTGTGTCCCGGCATACTGCCTTGCCATATCCTGTCAAACATCTCAGTTGATGTGCATTTGGTCAGGTGTTTCTTTCGCTCATTTACGGCTTCGAGAGCGACTGCGAATGGTTTCGTATCGCCATCCCCATACAATTCAGACTGGGACAGCGCGGACATATGGATGATTGCTGTTCTTCCCGCCAGCGACTCCTGAGCCAGTTCCATCAGCTGAAAAGCCTGTGAACCTGTCAGCCAGTACGAGCCCGGCGCAGCGCCCTCATCCACTTTAATTTTAATGTAGGAAAACAGCTCCGGCGCATATTGCACCTCGTCAATTAAAACAGGAGCGGGATGCATTTCCAGAAAAAGCGCAGGATCATTTTTTGCAAGCCGCCTGTTATCCACGTCATCCAATGTGACTCTCTTGCGCTCCGTTCCTTCCATCAAATGCTCCAGCATGGTAGTCTTGCCAACCTGCCGAGGTCCGATCAAAAGCAGACAGCTGTAATCCTCGCTGATGCTCAGAATGCTCTTTTCAAGAGTTCTCTTAATATATGCCATACGATTCACCCCGTCTGATATTAGATATAATCTTATTATAGCCGAATATCAGAATGGATTTAAGTGAACAGCATAAATTCTTCGATTATTTATGTTAAGATGCTCACATCCTTATATATACCAAGAAATTCAATTTCCTTTATCACAGTTATTACATACTCTCAATATCCCTTGCAGGCAGCCCTG
>CAVJEY010000091.1:7407-8750 GCA_963648745.1 Christensenellaceae bacterium Phil1 | reverse complement strand
TTTGCATATGATACGGCATACACACTGGCCTATGATGAAAAATATCTTTCAAACGAGCTGGGATTCAGAACGGCAGGTTCGGATGCAGAACATGCTGCGGCAGATTTTCTGGCAGATCAGATGAAGGAAATCGGCCTTGAGGACATAGAAAAAGTTCCTGTTGAGGTCGACAAATGGCAGTTTAATGACGCCTCTCTTACAATAGAGGGAACAGATGTTGATATTATGCCTGCATCATATGCCACAAACGGTACGGACGAAGACGGTATAACAGCGGAAATCGTAGATGTGGGTACCGGTACGGCAGAGGAGTATGAAGGTCTTGATGTTAAGGACAAAATTGTTCTTGCAGGTGTTGACCAGTGGAATGAGGCATGGATTGATATGTATATGGCAGAGGCCGATGAGCATGGGGCGGCTGCTATAGTTACATATGATGTAGGCGGCTATGCAACATATTCAGATGATATGATAAACATGCAGGATCTGTGCTGCAGCGATATTATGCCTTGCGTTAGCATAAGCAAAAATCAGTACAATGAAATTGCAGAGGCTATCAAAGACGGAAATACAACAGCCACTCTCACAGTTGACAATGTTGTAGAAAAAGACAAGGGCACAAGTTATAACGTTATCGGTAAAATTCCGGGCAAATCATCGGATCAGCAGATGATATTCTCAGGACACTATGATGTATATTTCAACGGTTTTCAGGATGACAGCTGCGCAATAGCCCTTGTGCTGGGAGTTGCCAAGGCCATGAAGGAATCAGGTTATACCCCTGAAAACGATATATACTTTGTATGCCACGGCTCAGAAGAATGGGGCGCTCTTGAATCGCAGTACGACTGGACAACAGGCGCATGGGAAATGATTACGGAGGCGCACCCTGAATGGACAGAAAAAACAATAGCAATGTTTAACTTTGAGCTTCCTGCATTCTATGACGGTATGGAACAGGCGCAGATAAGCTGTGTCCCTGAATTTGCATCAGTCGTAAAGAATTTCGCATCGGAGTCGGGACTTGCGGCAGTAGCAGATATATATCCTGACGGATTATCGGAAGTATCGGTTGACACAAACTGCATGGAGGACGGCGTTTCCTACAGACATGAGGGAGTCCCTTATTTCATAAACATACCGGGCACACAGGACGGCGACAAGGGCTGGATACAGCAGAGATACCACACATTTGCAGATGACAGCGACACCTACAGCGAAGAGGTAATGGTAACAAACATGAACATTTTCGGCGCGCTTTCAATCTACATAGACAAAACCCCTGCGCTGGAGCTTGATATTACTGCAACCTGCGACGATCTCAAAGAAGCGGTAAACGAGGA
>CAVJEY010000091.1:0-7003 GCA_963648745.1 Christensenellaceae bacterium Phil1 | reverse complement strand
CTGCGCTTCAGGAAAGAGCTTCAAGTATGGAAAAATACAACCCTGAAAACCAGTACTGGAATACAGGCAGGGGCTTTGAATACACTGAAAACACATACAAGGCGCTGTACGGTATCTTTGAAAAGATGGCAGATATAGAAGCAGGTAAAGATGTTGATTTCTCAGATGAAATCGCAATTTACAAGAGTGCGGTTAAAGACCAGACAGCCTGCCTTAAAGCTGATATGGCAGACGAGACAAAGGCTATGAGTAAACTTGCCGGAATGATTAAGTAAAAATACAGCGAATAATGTAAGACAAAAAATAAATATTGACAATTTGCAGAAAATTGTGTAATATTAAAGCGTTAACAGACATAATTATATATTATTGTTGGTAGTATTAAAGAAAACCTATTGGCTGGCTTTTTATAGGACCAACGCAAAACATCAGTTTTGTGTTGGTCTTTTTTATTTACCCGAAAACTTACGGTAATATAGGCGAAGATGGGTTGGAAAGGAAAGAAAAATGAAAAAAAGAATTGCAGTAATACTGTGCCTGGTAATGACTGTAGCAATGGTTGTTACAGGCTGCGGCAAGAGTGAGAGCACGACGGGAGGAATTACAGAACGTTTCGATTACGATCCTGCGGCAACAGCTCCTACGGACACTTCACAGATAGCAGTGCTCAAAGGCTCATGGTATGATATGGGATATCAGCTTGGAGAGCAGTACAAGGACGAGGTTATTGCAGCAACAGCCTACAATGTTGCAGGTCAGGTTGAAAGCTGGGGCAGCTATGAAGAGGCCGTAAAAGCCTATGATCCGTACCTTGAGCTTGCAGAGAAGTGGTTTAATCACGAAAAAGACGGCGGACTCAAGGATATGATACAGGGTACGGCAGATGCAACCGGAATGGATTTCAACGATGCAATGATGCTGTACATATCTGCAGACTCAAGCATTATGCCCGGTGAAAGCGGTGAGCAGAAAACAGAAGCAGAAGATGAGAGAGACTGCTCTGCTGTGCTTACATGGGGAAATGCGACAGAAACCGATGAGGACGGCGTTATAGGCGCTATGAAAGCAGATATAGGCTTTGGAGATCTCAATTTTATGCCGGCAATGGTAATGTTCCCTGACAACGGATATGCTTTCATATCGACTCACGGGGTATTCGGTTCTGCATCCAATGAAAAAGGACTGCAGATACAGTCGCCGGGAGGCAGCGTTGTAAATGAAGATGAAGTTTATCGTATAGGAATTTACCCTACAATGTATCTTGCGGCATACTGCTCCACAACACAGGAGGCTATAGATGTACTTGGCGATCCGGAAACAACTCCGCAGGAGGAATGGTGGCCGTTTACAACAGATTTCAATGTGTGCATAGGCGATGCAACAGGTGATGCGTGTGACTTTGAGCTTACAGGAACCGAGAGAAACATTAGAAGAAACGGTGATGATAAATTTGTGGGAATAACAGAAGCCGGAGAAGCAAAGGTTGCCAATGAAACTGGTGACTATCTGGCTGCTGCCAACTGGTTTATGGGCAAAAATATGCAGTTTACTTCAAGGCTTAATCCGGCTGTAGGAATTGAAGAATTGTGGCCTGACGGACTTGTAAGATACTGGACCCTTGAAAAATATATGCAGGATGGCATTAAAAACGGCGGTAACAACATCGAAACCATAAGAGAAGCAATGAGCAGCTATATGTACTATATCAAAGAAGGCTGGGACTTTGATGCTTATCCTGATCTGGACTATTACGGAACTTTCGTGCCAAGCGACATCTATGAGGGCTTTGCAGACGGCAGCATTAAACGCAGCGAATACTACGGAGACTCCTATGATAAAGATGCAGTCGGCAAGCCTATGACTCTTTCAGAATCAAGAAATACTGAGGAATGGTCTGCAGGCTGGCACAACAACCTGACAGACGGCTGGACATGGAATCTTGATACGGGATACTGGTCACCTGAGCCGTATACTCCTGATGACAAGACAGGGCTCATAAATATTTTTGACAGTAATACAAAGACAATGTATCTGCTCAAGGGCAGTGCAAACAGAGCAATTTCAAATGTGCCTGATTCAACAGGAACCTTTGCGACACTTCAGTTTGCCGATGAGGAAAGCTCCGAAAGATACGGAAACGACTCCGCAAGAGCAATGCTTCAGAATATGTACCACGAGCTTGAAGAGCAGCTGTGGTTTGCGGCAAGAGATCTGACAAAGGGAAAGGTTAAAGAAACATCAAAGAGATATGAATATCTTAATGATGCGAAGGAACTTATCTATACAGCTCAGAACCTGACAAGCATGGGTTATCTGTCAGACGATGCAAATGAAAAGGCAAAATATTATGCGGAGGCTATGAGCGCATATGTGAAGGGCCAGTGCTATGCCAAAATGGCGCAGGATGATCCGGAAACGCTCATAAAGGACTACGGCAGATATGAACCGACAATGAAATAATAAAGGAGACTGATTGATATGAAAAAGAAGCTTTTAAAACTGCTGTCGGTGGCAATGAGCCTCGCCGTTATATTCTCAATGAGTTCATGCGGAAATTCAGACAGCAGCAATGTGCCGTCTGAAGAGGAACTGTTGGCGCAGCTGGAATACGATATGGAGGCCTCTCCTGATCCGGTCAGAAACGTAGTAATATTAAAAGGAACGTGGGAGGAAATGGGCAGACAGTATGCCCAGCAGATGCCTGACGTTGTAAAAAGATGTGTTTCCTCAGGGCTGAGCGGTCTGCTGAGCGAGCATACCTATGAAGAGGGACTTAAGGCCCTGGATGAGCAGCTTGCATATTATGAAGAGCATGCACCTGAGGTGACGGAACTTTTCAAAGGGCTTGCAGACGGTGCGGGAATAGATTTTGAAACAGTTGCGCTGGGCATGGCAAGCTTTAACGGCAGCGGTTTCTGCAGCACTATGGCGGCGTGGGGCAGAGCTACTGAGGACGGAAGACTCCTTATGGGAGCCAACTGGGATACCGAAAGCGGCGACAGCTACTTCTTTCCGGCAATAATGGCATATCCTGACGGTGGCAAAGCATTTATAGCCGGCTGCGGATTTTTCGGAAATATCGTAATGAACAGCGAGGGAGTTGTATTTACAGGCTCCAGCGGACAGTCAGCAAATGAAGAGGACTACGGGTACGGACTTCCTGTAATTTCACCTATGACTTTCCTTGCGGCAAAATGTGAAACTGCAGAACAGGCAAAGGACCTGTACATATCAGACTATGCTCCCGGCTGCGGAGATAACTTCCACGTTGCAGACAAAACAGGCTCATATATAGTCGAACATACGGCAGCTAAGAATGCCATCAGACAGTCAGGAGATTTTGGTGAAAAGGACTATACTATAGCGACAAATGATTTTATGTGCGAGGAAATGCAGAGCAGTCTGTATTCAGGAGATGATTTCTGGGACGACAACAGACCGAGATACTGGACTGAAGAAAGAATACTTCTTGATGATTACGGTAAGGCGGACCTTGATACATTCGCCGATGCTTTAGGCTGCAACAGCTTCTATATCCCTGAGAACTGGAAAGATACAGGCTGGCATCCTATGTTCCCTGAAAGCAAGCTTAAAACAGGCTGGAATGAAGGCGTGTGGAACCTTGACGAATATCAGGGCTACTGGACTCCGGAAAACAGAGAGCCTGCTCTCAAGACAGTTGCAAAGGGCATAGCAGACCCTGAAAATATGACTATGTACATAATCAACGGAAGCTCTGATACCCTTGCAACAGGAAATCCTGAGGCGACAGGCAACTATATGAACCTGACCTTATGTGAAACATATGAGGAGGCAGTCTACAACGCCAGGAGCAATGCGCTTATGCAGATATGGCTAGGAGGCAGGGATATTGATCAGTCATCAAAGAATATAAAGGGGCGGACGGAATATCTTGATACAGCCAAAAAGGCTGAAATTGCAGGAGAAAACTACTCATACCGCGCGGAAATAGCGCAGGATGAAAACACCAGAATGCAGCTTTATGCCAAGGCTGCAGGTAAATTCTGTGAAGCTCAGTGCTATGCACAGCTTGCTCAGAAAAACCCTTACTGCATAGAACGTGAGGGCGGGGATTATTAGAATATAAATATATTTAAGCACCTCTGAGGGTATATTTATTGATTTGAATATACCCTCAGAATCATATATAATGGGGTTATGATAGAAGAGAAAAAAACAATGAAAAAATCAGTATTTAAAATTTTAATAGCGATAATTGTCTGTATGTTCATAGTCGTTGGAGTGCTGGTAAGCGCTAGCATTATCAACAGTAAAAATGTTGCAATTGTTCAGGCTGAGAAAAGCCTCAGATATATGAGTGAAAAATATGCAGGGAAATTCAATGCCGGATTTGACAGCGCAGAGCTTGTTGTAAACAATACGGCAGAGGTTCTGAAACAAAACTATACAACTTCTGAGTATATAAACAACAGGGAGTATTTCAAAAAACTGAAATCAGAGACAAATAACCTTATAAAAAGCACAGTTAAAAATTCAAAGCACCCTATGGGACTGTATTTTACATATGCGCCGGAAACCTCGGGAGGATGGGATGAAATATGGTATGTAAAAAAAGACGATAATTCGGTCGTATTTATAGATAGTATTCCGATAAGTGAAGGCTGGCTTGTGGAGGAAGTAGATACTACGGAATATTACTTTAAGACGATAAGAGAGGGAGCTTACTGGTCAGAAGCTGTCTATGACAGGGGTATGAACGGCAAGGTGATATCATATACAAAAGCTGTATATGATATTAAAGATGAGCTGGTGGGAGTATTAGGCGCGGATATTGTTGTAGATAACCTTTTTAACTCATTAAATAAAATCCAGAAAGAAATAAAAGGCAGCGCCGTTATAATAGACAAAGACGGTAATGTTGTGGCAGGAAAAGCGCCGGCGGACAAAGCCGGAAGCAATATCAGGAGCAGCGCGGCCATAGGTGACAAATGGGAGCTTGTTCTCACCCAGCCTGTCGATGTGGCAATAGACCCCATACTCAAAACAGAAGCAACAGTAATACTCCTGGGCATACTTATCCTTGCGGCCGTAATACTTCTTGTCGTGTACTTTTCAAGGAAAAAAGTGCAGCCTATGATAAATGAGGCAGAGCTTAAAGACGCACTTATAATCAATCAGGCAAGGCAGGCCAAGATGGGCGAAATGGTGGGAAACATTGCGCATCAGTGGAAGCAGCCCCTGAACAATATGAGAATGTCTCTTTCAAATATGCAGAACGATTATGATAACGGATCTTTAACTGAAGAGGAATTTTCGTGGTACACAATGCGGATAGACTCTATGATAAGAAGCCTTTCGGAAACAGTAGATGACTTTACATCTTTTTTAAGACCTGCAAGAAAAACCGAAACCTTCTCTGTAAATGAAGAAATAAAGACTGTTATAAATATGATGAATGAGAGCGTAAAAATCAACAGCATTCAGATAAAAGTCAGCGGGCCTGAGGTGAAGATTAACGGCTACAGAAACGAATTCAGCCAGTGCCTTTTCAACCTTATAGACAACGCCAGAGACGCAGTCAAAGAAAACGCTGCAGGCAGCAGACTTATAACTGTAACCACAGCAAAAGAAAACGGCTTCGGAACTGTAACCGTATTTAATAACGGAAGTCATATAGATGAAGCTGACAGAGAAAAACTCTTTGACCTGTACTTCACAACCAAAGAGGAAAAAGAAGGCACGGGAATAGGCCTGTACCTTACAAAAGAAATAATTGAAAAGCACTTTGGCGGCAGAATATGGTTTGAAAACACGGAAGACGGAGTACAGTTCATAATCAGCATACCGCTACACAAAAAGGAGAAAGATACGCAATGAGTTCTATAGAAAATCTTAAAATTCTGTATGTTGAGGATGATGCCTTTGCAAGGGAGGAGATGCAGCATTTTCTCAGAGACAAGGTTGAAAAAATATTCCTTGCTGCAGACGGCAGAGAGGGCGTCGAAAGCTTTGAATTCCGTATGCCCGATATAGTTATAGCCGACATACTTATGCCGGATATGGACGGAATATCTATGATTAGGGAACTTAAAAAAATAAACAGCAAGGCGCATATAGTAATAACAACCAGCGTTAACAGTGTGGATACAGTGCTTGAAGCTGTTGATCTGGGAATAGACGGCTATATTGTAAAGCCTCTGGATTTTGCGGAGCTTGAGCTTAAGCTTAATAAAATAGGCGATGCCATTATGGTGGAAAGCGGGAAGAAAAGAGGCAGACTGGATACACTTGAGAATAAAAGCAGGATAGAGGATAATATTAAAAAAGATTTTGTAAAGGTCTATAAAGAATATACGGGCAAGGGACCGAGAGAAACAGTAGTACAGCTTTTGGGCGATGAGGTTAAGCTGACCGTTTTTGATGCGCTTACAACTATGGAGAGAAGTCTTTTAAAAAGTGTAAAAAATTTTGAGATAGTAAAGCAGATGAGAAATGTTGTTTATGAGGCTATAGCAGGGGAATTATCAAAAAGCATAGCTGAATGTACAGGGTATGATATTGTATATGAAAAAACCGTCATAAATCTGAAAAAGGGAATGGAGCAGATGACTTTTAAAATAAAAAGCTGAAACAAGGTGGCTTTAAAGACAGTCCAAAAAATATTTGACATTGGACGGTAAATGAGATAAAATAGTGTTGTGTCATATGCATGGCACTATTTTATAGTGCAGTTATATGAACAGAAGAGATAGCGACTGTATATACGGGCTATCCGCTAATAAAATTAGTAATGCCGAACAAGCTGGAGATTAGCTTCAACCCAGTAGGCAGCACCGAAACAGATACCTGCGATGTATCCCAGTAGGTAGAAAGGAACAAAAATGAAATCATTTATCGCAAAACCTGCAGAAATTGAACGTAAGTGGTACGTTATCGATGCAGAAGGCAAAACTCTCGGTAGACTTGCTTCAGAAGCGGCAGCTATCCTCAGAGGAAAGAAAAAACCTATCTACACTCCACA
>CAVJEY010000090.1:0-8858 GCA_963648745.1 Christensenellaceae bacterium Phil1 | reverse complement strand
GCAACAGATGTAGTAACCATATATGAAGAAGTTCCCGCAGATAATAATTAAAGGAGAGCATAATGAAAAGAACAATTATATCAATTGCAACAGCATTTGCTTTGCTTATTGCTATGGCAATGCCTTGCTTTGCATCAGAAAACAATGTTGAAAAAGAGTACGAGTATTATGGCGATGGGTCGTATGCAGTTATTGAAACATTTATAGATACCCCTACTGTATCTAGCACCCTTTCATCAAAAAGCACGTCTACAAAAAGTGCTTCAAGGACTTATACATATTATAGCATTGATGATAAAAAACAATGGGCTATAACATTAAATGCAACATTTGAATATACAGGAAACAGTGCTACAGCCATCAAATCAACTGTTTCACATACTATTTATGTATCAAGTTGGGAATGTAGCAGCAAAAGTGCTACAAAATCAGGAGCAACAGCCAAAGCAACCGGTACTTTTTCCAGACTATTACTTACAAAGACAAAAGCAATAGGTCTGAAATGCTCCAAAAGCGGAGTTATTTCACACGTTGATTATGATTGATAGTTTCCTTAATAATACCTTTAAAAGCGTGGCCACCCCACGCTTTTTTGTTTTCTGCCTGCAAGTCATAGAACTGTATATCTATACGTCTATCGTTTGTTATCCCCCCCCCCCCTCACATTTTTGCAACAAAAAAGTGCAACTTATTACATTTTTTACAGCGAAAAATGCAATATGCCGCACCGTTTTAACAAATCTGATATATAGGTTATGCCTTACCTTTGATATAGTCCACAAACTGCCTTGCGCATCTGCCGGACACATCGCCGTGACGTATCTGCCATGCATTGGCTTCTCTGTGCAGCTGTTCCCTGTCCATGGCAACCCCCTCGCTTTCGGACAGCTCGTCTATAATTCTGTAGAACTCGTCCTTAGACGGTTTGCCGTAGTAAATCTGAACGCCAAACCTGTCTGCAAGACTCAGCTTTTCTTCCATGCTGTCGCCTCTGTGAAGCTCTCCCGTATGCTCCATATCGTTTCTGTCATCCCATGTTTCCTTGATAAGGTGTCTTCTGTTTGAAGTGGCATAAATCAGTATATTCTCAGCCTTCGATTCAAGGCCGCCCTCTATTACAGCCTTGAGGTATTTGTATTCCGTTTCAAAATCCTCAAAGGACAGATCGTCCATATATATTATGAATCTGTAGTTTCTGGTTCTGATTGCGGAGATTATCCTCGAAAGCATCTTCATCTGATGCCTGTAAACCTGAATAACTCTCAGACCGTCAGGCCAGAATCTGTTGGCAACAGCCTTGATGCTGGTGGACTTGCCTGTGCCTCTGTCACCGTAAAGCAGCACATTGTTTGCAGGCTTTCCCTCAACAAATGCTCCTGTGTTTTCGAGGAGTTTCTGTTTTTGAACCTCATAGCCTACAAGATCCTCCAAAACGACATCGTCCATATTCTTCACAGGCTCAAACTCCAGTATGTCCTCTCTGTCTGAAATGCGAAAGGCTCTGTTTACTCCGAAAATACCTGCGCCGTATGCCTTGTAAAACTCCGATACCGCCTCAAAAAACTCATCTGCGTTTTGGGCGTTTTCAAGCTGCACTCTAAACTCTCTGACTCTTTTCATAACATTTGGATTATACATAAGCGACGGCTTCTCCACCGCTGTATAGTCGCACAGCACCGAAAAACAGTCTATGCCAAGCTCACGCTCTATCTCGGTGAAATCAAATCTGAAAAGCTTCATAAAAATCTCAAAGTCATGCTTTGCAAAGGAGTTGACGCTGCCCTCTATAGCTCCTCTCCTCTCGCACGAGGCGCTGAAAGAGTTTTCCGAGCTGATAAGGTAATATGTCAGATAGCTTGTCCACAGATTCTCATCAAATGCATATGATGTGGATATGTCGAGAATTTTTCTTACTATACTATACGCGTCTTTTACAAGCTCCGGTTTTTCGCATGCTCCGCTGCCGTAATTTCTGAAAAGCTCTCCCATCTCATAAAGTATGGAGTTTTCGTTTCTGTCCGAATAGAGTATAAGGTGTGATAAATCTCTGTACATAAGCATCTCTTCTTTCTTTTTGTGTTTTATACCTATGTTATATCAGATTTTTTGTTATAATTCAATAATTTTTCTTGACTTTAATATATCCGCTATGTATAATCTAACTGTAGTTCAAAATCGATGACCGGAAACCAGTAAGTTAATCCAAACCTTACAGAGAGCTGCCAGATGGTGAGAGGCAGCAGGCGGACATTAGCCGAATTCATTCCGAACAGATGCACGCTGAAGGCTATATGCTTGTAGGCGCCGCCGGCAGACAGCCGTTATCTGTCAGGGCATGATAGTGCCCGCTGAGGTCAGCATCGCAAGGTGCTGATGAACTGAGGTGGTACCGCGAGAAATTCGCCCTCTGTTTTAATACAGGGGGCTTTTTATATGCCCGCAGAATTCATACGAAAGAGGAGAAAAAAGATGGAAGAAAAACGCTATTTCCAAAAAGAAATCGAAACAATGCCTGTTGAAGAAATAAAAAAGCTCCAGTCAGAAAAGCTTGTTAAACAGGTAAAGCATGTATACGACAATGTGGCCTATTACAGAAACCTTATGGACGAAAAAGGCGTCAGCCCTGAGGATATCAGGGGCATAGAGGATATCGGCAAGCTGCCTTTCCTGACAAAAGCCGATCTCCGTGAGGCATACCCTTACGGTCTTATGGCAAAGCCTCTCAAAGACTGCGTAAGAATCCAGTCCACATCCGGAACAACCGGCAAGAGAGTAGTTGCATTTTATACTCAGAATGACATAGATTTATGGGAGGAATGCTGCGCAAGAGCAATCGTTGCCGCAGGCGGAACCGACGAGGACGTTGTTCAGGTATCCTACGGCTACGGACTTTTCACGGGAGGCCCCGGACTTAACGGCGGCTCACACAAACTGGGCGCCCTTACAATCCCCACTTCCTCCGGTAACACAGACAGGCAGATGCAGTTCATAACAGATTTATCCGCTACAATCCTGTGCTGCACACCTTCCTATGCGGCATATATCGGCGAGTCCTTCAAGGAAAAAGGCTACGGACCTGATGATATTCCTCTGAAGGCGGGGATTTTCGGAGCCGAGCCGTGGACAGAGGAAATGAGACATTCTATCGAAGATGTCCTTGGAATTAAAGCCTACGATATCTACGGACTTACAGAGCTTTCAGGCCCCGGAGTATCATTTGAATGTGAGGAACAGCGCGGAATGCATATAAACGAGGACCACTTCCTTGCGGAGATAATCAATCCCGAAACAGGCGAGGCGCTTCCTGAGGGAGAAATCGGAGAGCTTGTTTTCACTTCACTTGACAAGGAGGCTTTCCCTCTATTAAGATATAGGACAAGAGATCTCTGCAGACTTACAAGAGAAAAATGCTCCTGCGGCAGAACCCACATCAGAATGAGCAAGCCTCTTGGCAGAAGCGACGATATGATGATTATACGGGGAGTAAACGTATTCCCTTCACAGATAGAAACAGTTCTTCTAAACGAGGGCTATACTCCGAACTATCAGATTATCGTTGACAGAGAAAACAACACAGATACATTCGATATCAACGTTGAGCTTGCTCCTGAGCAGTTCTCCGATAAGGTAAAGGATATTACCGAGAGAGAAAAAGCTCTGGTTGCAGCCATGAGATCAATGCTTGGCATAGGACCTAAGGTGCACCTGCTTCCTCCGAAATCAATCGTAAGAAGCGAGGGCAAGGCAGTTAGAGTAATCGATAAGAGAAATCTTCACGACTAGGAGGTAAAACAATGGCTATTAAACAGTTATCGGTTTTCGTCGAAAACGAAAAAGGAAAATTAAGTGAAATCACAGAGCTTATAGCCGGGGCCGGCATAGATATGAGAGCCATGTCAATCGCAGACACCAGCGAGTTTGGCATATTAAGACTCATAGTCAGGGAGCCTGACAGACTAAAGGCTCTCCTCGAACAGAGCGGCTTCATCTCAACTCTGAACGATGTAATAGGGGTTGAGATAAGCGACAGACCCGGCGGACTTGCAGAGATTGTCGCCCTGTTTGCCTCAAACGGCATCAATATGGAATATATGTATGCTTTCCTGACACGTATTGAGGGCAAGGCATATCTTGTTGTCAGAGTTGATGACACTGAGGCTGTCGAAAAGCTGCTGGCCTCAGCCGGTATTCATATGCTGTCGGCGGCAGATATAGAGAATATGTGATTTGTTTGCGGGCAACATACCGTTGCAAAACTTTTTGTGTTTTTTCACAAAAAGATATTGACTTGCCCGTAAAAACAGTATAGAATAGTCCTATCAGATAAGAAAGGAGAAATTTAATGTTATTACTACTTTTATGCCTCACTTGTGATTCATAATTATATAGCATTGGATATTCTCAACACCTTTTTTAGATTCTCTTTATATTTTATTATACATTCAGCCTTGTTTCTGATTTAATGTTGGGAACAGGGCTCTTTGTTTTAACACGAAAGGATTTTTTAGTATGACAAGCGACAACATCAAAGGAATGAAAAATCATACCAAATACGAGGTCGGCTATTTCATGCCTCCCGTCCCGTCTTATGACTGGGTAAAAAAAGATCATGCAGACAAACCGCCAATCTGGTGCAGCGTAGATCTGCGCGACGGCAATCAGGCCCTTATAGTTCCCATGAGCCTTGAAGAAAAGCTCGAATTCTTCGAATATCTGTGTTATCTCGGATTTAAGCAGATAGAGGTGGGATTTCCCGCAGCCTCGGAAACGGAATATGAATTCCTTCGTACATTAATAGAAAAAAATCTGATACCTGATGATGTGACCATACAGGTGCTGACTCAGTCGAGAGAGCATATAATCGACAAAACCTTCAAATCCCTTGAAGGTGTCAAAAACGCAATAGTTCACCTGTACAACTCAACCTCTGTGGCCCAGAGGCAGCAGGTTTTCAGAAAATCAAAGGACGAAATCAAAAAAATAGCGACAGACGGAGCAGAGCTTGTCAGAAAATATGCGGACAGCTTCCCCGGAGATACAAACTTCACATTTGAGTATTCTCCCGAAAGCTTTACAGGCACAGAGGTTGATTACGCGCTTGAAGTATGCAACGCCGTTATCGACATATGGCAGCCTGATTCCGCCAGAAAAACAATAATCAATCTGCCGGCGACAGTGGAAATGTCAATGCCTCATGTATATGCATCTCAGGTTGAATATATGAGCAAGAATCTGCACTGCAGAGAGAATGTAATCCTGTCTTTGCATCCTCACAACGACAGAGGAACCGCAGTTGCAGACTGTGAACTGGGTATGCTGGCAGGAGGCGACAGAGTCGAGGGCACACTGTTTGGAAACGGTGAGCGTACAGGCAATGCAGATATACTTACGGTTGCCATGAATCTGTTTTCACACGGAGTCGATCCCGGACTGGATTTTTCGGATATGCCCAAGGTTGTCGAAATGTATGAAAAATTCACAGACCTCAAGGTCGGACCTCGCCAGCCTTACGGAGGCAGTCTGGTGTTTGCGGCATTCTCAGGCTCACATCAGGATGCCATCGCCAAGGGCATGCACTATATTGAAGAAAATTATCCGGACAAGTGGAACTGCCCTTATCTGCTGATAGACCCTCATGATATCGGCAGAGAATACGAAGCTGATGTAATCAGAATAAACAGCCAGTCAGGCAAAGGCGGCGTGGCATATGTGCTTGAAACAAACTACGGATATGATATTCCTAAAAAAATGAGAGAGGAAATCGGCTATCTGATGAAGCATATATCAGACGAGGCTCACAAGGAGCTTTCACCTGCCGAAATCCACAGGATATTCCAGAATCAGTATGTCAACCGCAAAGACAAAATCAGCATAGAGGACGCTACCTTCTCCAGAGGCGAAAACGATATAATGAAGGTAAACATAGAAGCCACCATAAACGGAGAGCATTACTCACTGAGCGGAGAGGGCAACGGCAGACTGGACGCGGTTACTACAGCGCTGCGAAGCAGTCATAACGGTCTGGAATATGATTTTGTGACATATCACGAACACGCGCTTGAATCAGAATCAAACTCAAGAGCCGCCTCATATGTTGCAATATCAAGAAACGGCAAAATCTTCTGGGGTGTAGGCATACACAACGATATTATCTATGCATCCATAAACGCTCTCATCAGCGCTGTCAACAGAGCGTTTTAACAAATAGGAGGAAATTATTATGGGAATGACAATGACACAAAAAATTCTTGCCGCGCACGCAGGTCTTGACGAGGTCAGAGCAGGACAGCTTATCGATGCAAAGCTTGATATGGTTTTAGCCAATGACATTACGGCTCCTGTTGCAATAAACGAATTTGAAAAAGCAGGATTTACACAGGTTTTTGACAAAAGCAGAATAGCTCTTGTAATGGATCATTTCACACCAAACAAGGACATCAAGGCTGCACAGCAGTGTATGCAGACAAGAATATTCGCAAGAAAACACGAAATCGTTAATTTCTATGATGTGGGCAATATGGGTATTGAGCACGCCCTGCTTCCCGAACTTGGCCTTGTCATGGCCGGCGACTGCATTATAGGGGCGGACTCCCACACCTGCACCTATGGAGCACTCGGAGCATTCTCGACAGGCGTAGGCTCAACGGATATGGCCGCAGGCATGGCCAGAGGCACTGCATGGTTTAAGGTTCCCTCTGCAATCAGAGTGGAGCTCAAAGGCAGACTCAATAAATATGTTTCGGGCAAGGATGTGATTCTCCACCTTATCGGAACCATCGGCGTTGACGGCGCATTGTACAAATCCCTTGAATTTATGGGTGAGGGGCTGTCCTCGCTTTCGATGGATGACAGACTGTGCATTGCGAATATGGCAATAGAAGCCGGCGCCAAAAACGGCATATTCATGGTTGATGAAGTAACCGAAAACTATATGAAGGGCAGAGTAAACGGAGAGTACAAGGTTTATGCTCCCGATGAAGATGCTGAATATGAGCAGACCATAACTATTGATTTATCTGAACTTAAATCAACTGTCGCGTTCCCTCACCTGCCCGAAAACACAAGGACAATAGACAACGTGGGCGATGTCAGAATAGATCAGGTTGTAATCGGCTCCTGCACCAACGGCCGAATCGAGGATATGGCGGCAGCCGCCGAAATTCTCAAAGGACGCAAAGTCGCAAGAGATGTCAGATGCATCATAATTCCCGCAACACAGAAGATATACAAGGAATGCATCGCAAGGGGCTATCTTGATATATTTATTGACGCAGGCTGCGTGGTATCAACACCTACCTGCGGGCCTTGCCTTGGCGGACATATGGGCATACTTGCAGAGGGCGAGCGCTGCGTTGCAACCACCAACAGAAACTTTGTCGGCAGAATGGGTCATACCGGGTCAGAAGTATACCTTGCAGGTCCGGCAGTAGCCGCAGCATCGGCAGTAACAGGAAAAATATCAGATCCCAAGGAGGTAATGTAGCAATGAAGGCACAGGGTTTTGTTCACAAATACGGAGATAATGTGGATACGGATGTAATAATCCCCGCAAGGCACTTAAACACAGCAGATCACAGGGAGCTTGCCTCCCACTGTATGGAGGATATAGACAAAGACTTCGTAAACAAGGTCAAAGACGGCGATATTATGGTGGCAGGCTGGAATTTCGGCTGCGGCTCCTCAAGAGAGCACGCTCCAATAGCTATCAAAGAATCCGGTGTTTCATGTGTTATCGCCAAATCTTTTGCAAGAATTTTTTACAGGAATTCAATTAATATCGGACTTGCCATTTTAGAATGTCCCGAAGCTGCCGAGGCCATCGAAGCAGGTGATGAGGTTTCGGTAGACTTTGAAACAGGAACCATCAGAGATATAACCAAGGGCACTGAATACAGGGCAATGCCGTTTCCCGAATTTATAAACAACATTATCAGATCAGGCGGACTGCTTAATTCCATCAGATAGGAGGACAACAGTATGAAATACAATATAGCTGTAATACCAGGTGACGGCATAGGCCCGGAGGTCATAAACGAGGCGATTAAGGTACTTGATGCCGCAGGGAAAAAATACGGTCATGAGTTTAATTACACAAAGCTTCTTGCAGGCGGCGCTGCAATAGATGCTGCAGGTGAATGTCTGCCGCAGGAGACAGTGGATACTGCCAAAAAAAGCGATGCGGTACTTCTTGGCGCAGTAGGCGGTCCTAAGTGGGATTCTCTGCCCGGCGACAAAAGACCCGAAAGAGCGCTGCTTGGAATCAGAAAAGAACTGGGGCTGTTTGCAAATCTTCGTCCTGCAATAATGTTTGACGAGCTCAAGGACGCCTGCCCTATCAGACCCGAAAAGGTGGAGGGCGGTCTTGACCTTTTGGTTGTAAGAGAGCTTACAGGCGGTATATACTTTGGCGAAAGAGGATATAAGGATACAGACATGGGCAAAGCTGCCTATGACATAGAGCAGTATTCAGAGGGTGAAGTAAGAAGAATCGCCAGAATCGCATTCGATATGGCAATGAAAAGGAACAAAAAGGTTACAAGCGTTGACAAGGCAAATGTCCTTGAAAGCAGCAGGCTCTGGAGAAAAACAGTGGCAGAGGTGGCAAAAGAATATCCTGATGTGGAGCTTGAGAATTTCTATGTGGACAATACCGCAATGCAGCTTGTATATAACCCGAAGCAGTTTGATGTAATAGTTACAAGCAATATATTCGGAGACATTCTTTCGGATGAGGCAAGTATGATTACAGGTTCTCTTGGTATGCTTCCGTCAGCTTCCCTTGCAGAGGGCAATTTCGGAATGTATGAGCCTGTTCACGGCTCGGCGCCTGACATTGCAGGCACAGGCAGGGCAAACCC
>CAVJEY010000089.1:0-8904 GCA_963648745.1 Christensenellaceae bacterium Phil1 | reverse complement strand
TATCTGTTTCGATTTTTTCACAGGAAACCATATCGCTTAAATCAAGCAGCATTATCTCTCCTGCATCAAGCTCCCACGGCTCTGTGTCGTGATAATCGTTGCAGGTGATAAATGCAATGCGCTCCTCCGGAAACAGCAGATGTTCTATCTTCTGTGCAGGCTTCATAGGGCAGTAAAATTCCTCCACATCAATTCCCCTGTAAACCGCTCCCTCCGACAGCATATTAAACAGCAGAGACGCATTTAATCCTGCAGGCGCATTTATAAGGTAGACGCGCCTGTAGTCCTTTATCAGGCTTTTTATGTAATTGACGTTGCCCTCAGGTGTAATGCCGCTTGCAAAGAATTTTTTCCGGCTGCCGCAGGCAAGTGAAAGACTGCTGAACTCAAATTCCGAATCTATAATCTCAGCCACGGTTCTGTATATTTCGGCATCGTTTATGCATCTTCTGTATTCATTTTCCATTATCTGATATACGTTTGAGGCTGCCGCCAGCATACTGTATGCCCTTGCAAAGCACCTGGCTATTTCCTCATTCAGTTCTGTAATCTCCCGTCTTGCCGCTGTGAGAGTCTCTGTTTTCCACATTGTCCCCAGGTTTATAATCTCATCTACCGCGCCGGGATTGACAGGGTCTGCAACATGAGGACGCGTGGCATCTATAAATGCTGTTCTTTTGTTTTTGATTATTATTCCGTCAAGTGAACTGCTGTCCGATGAACAGTGAAGGAAATCCACATTCATGCCTCTGTCAAGAAATTCCTCTCCAATCGTTCTCATCAGAGTCGATTTGCCGCTGCCCGGTCCGCCTTTGATACAATATATTCTCTTTGCTTCTTTCTGATCCAGTATGTAGCCGTAATATGAAAAAAAGCCCTCCGGCGTATTGTTTCCCGGAAAATAGTGTCGTTGTATTCCTTTCAAAAAAATCACCTCATATTACAATATTGTCTATATGTGTGCTGCGTATCTTGTCTATGTGAATTTTTATGAAATCCTTAAATTGTGGCATGATTCCTGTAGTTGACATAATGCTTCCTCCTCTCCAGACACAAAAGCTGCCACCTAACGAATTTTTATCGTTGAAGTGACAGCTTTCTGTTATTATGCACACCTTTGTAATGGTGCTTTTATGTTCTTTTACAAAGTCACCTACCCCCATTTGAAATGGGGGTAGGTGACTTTGCATATTTCAGATCCTGCACCTTGCACGATGGGATCGCCGCAGGCAGCAACCCCTTTTTGAACCGTTTAAGAATATCTGGTTTTTCAGCGACTGCTCTGCCTGCATTTACAGCTCAAGCTCGTACATTATCATCGCCAGCGCCGCAATTCCCGCGGTTTCTGTCCTTAGTACAGTCCTGCCGAGACTGACGCATTCATATTTTTTGAGTTGCTTTGCCTCACTGTCTGAAAACCCGCCTTCGGGACCTATCACTACGGCAACTGTTTCGGGTTTGCTTTTGAGGCTTCTGAGAGAATCCCTGATAGTCCTGTCTGTTTCGTTTTCGTATGGAAACAGTACTAAATCAAAGTCCTCCAGCATATTCATCATCTCACCGTCATCGACAGCATCCGCAACCTTTGGGACAATCCCTCTCCTGCACTGTTTGCAGGCTTCATCGGATATTTTTTGCCAGCGCTCTGTTTTTTTGCTGATTTTACCGTTGTCGGTAACTACGGTTCTCTCCATGAACACCGGCACAATACTGTCTGCTCCAAGCTCAACGCATTTTTGCACAATCAGATCCATCTTGCCTGCCTTGGGTATGCCCTGAAACAGAGTTACCCTTGTCTCAGGCTCCCTTGCAAAGCTCTGCTTGTCTGTAATTCTCAAGGTCGCCTCTGTGGCTGTTATTTCCTCTATAACGCCCTCGTATTCCCATTTCTGCCCGTCTGAAATTTCGACGGTATCGCCTGATTTTAACCTCAGCACCTTTTTGATGTGATGCAGGTCATCTTTATCTGTGATATATATATACCTGTCCGAAATGTTTTCGGGCTCTGTAAAAAATCTGCTCATTATTTTTTTAGTCCGGCGGCAATAGTGCGCCATTCTCCTTTTTTCAGAATCTCCATAATCTCAAATCCGCATCTTTTGAGAGTCTCACAGACTTCTTCCTCCTTGAAATCTATTATACCTGAGGATATATATATCCCTCCGTCCTCAAGATGCTTTGCCACATCCTCTGTAAGCATCATCACAAGATCCGCCATAAGGTTTGCGACAACAATATCGGCTCTGAAGGATACGCCCCTGGTAAGATCGCCGTATCTGACATCCACAAACTCTGATACGCTGTTAAGCTCTGTATTTTGTTTTGTCACCTCAACTGCAACAGGGTCTATATCGATTGCAAGTATGTCCCTGCTTCCAAGAAGCGCGGCGGCTATTGAAAGTATGCCGGAGCCGCAGCCCACATCAAGCACCTTGTCTCCCGGCTTCATATATTTTTCCATAAGCTGTATGCAGCCTGATGTTGTTTCGTGGGTGCCGGTACCAAAAGCCATACCGGGGTCTATCTCTATTACGAGCTCCTTCTCACCTGCCTCGTAGTCCTCCCACGTAGGCTTAATCACTATTCTGTCTGTAATTTTAGCAGGCTTGAAGTATTCCTTTCATTTATCTACCCAGTCCTCATCGTCAACGATATTATCCTCAACATAAAGTCTGCCAAGTTTGACATCCCAGCCGAAAAGGCCTTCCATTTCTTTGCTTTTGAGCATCATCATTTTGAGTTTGAGCTGCTGCAGCGCCTCTCTGCCCTCATCGGTATCATCAAAATATACGATAACCTTGTGCTCTGTGTTTACGGGAAAAGCCTTCTCGTCAACATAGTCCCATTCATAGCTTTCTTTTTTGTCCATGATGTTTTTGATCTCATCGGGATCCTCAACCGTGGCTCCCTCGATTCCCATTTTGAGAAGCTCTGCCGTAACCTCCTCAACACCTCTGCCGTTTGTAAATATCTTTGCTTCAATATATTTCATATGATTTCTCCTCGTTTTAATTTGTTAGCTCTGTATCAGAATATTATATACTATCACTCGCTGTCATTTCAACAGCCTCAGACAATTAACTCAAAAAAACTGCCGGAAGCCGCATATCCTGCTGCCTCCGGCCGTAAATTCACATAAGATTTTCGAACTGCTTCATATCAGGCGCAGCTCCTGCGTCTCTTTGTTCTATAGCCTTTACAACATTGTTGTAGACTTTTTTTGAAACAGGATATCTGTATATCATATATGCAGAGCCTGCCATAAGCAGAGCAGGTATTACCGCAAACGAATTTTCAACCCATGCAAGTGCTGTAGCGCTCTGCACTGCAGCTTCTCCGTTAAAGCCCGCAAACTGCAGAATTATACCGAGAGCCTGCGCTCCCACAGCCTCAGCAACAGCCTCGGATATGGCCTGAAGCGATACCACGCTTCCTGTTCTGTCTCTGCCGCAAAACAGCCTGTCAACCTCACATACATCATAAAGCAGCGCGGGTATAAGCTGCCAGTATACCGTCGTTCCTATTGAGAACTGCACAAGAAATATGCACAGCGAAAGCATTCCGTTTATTCCTGTGAACTTAAAAGCCATGGTCAGCAATGCCGAAAACAGCATACAGCCTATATATACCGTCCTTTTGTCCCAGTGAGCCGAAAGTCTGCTGATTATAGGGGTGAATACAAATCCCGTACAGGTGAACAGAAGCAGCAGAAATGTGATTTTCCAGCCGCTGTAGCCCATATTATATGTGAAATAGTACATACGGTCTCCTGCCGCAATGGCATTTGCTATCAGATAAATCATACTTGCCGCAATAATATACTGCAGAGATTTAAGATTTATCAGATCCCTGTATTCGATAACTATTTCCCTTGCAAAATCAAGCGATATGCTTTTTCTTCTGACAGGCTTCGTATAATCGGGATTATCGGTTTCTTTTATGTTGTATGCGGAAAGCAGAATACCAAGTGACCCTATAATGCTTACAAGTATGCCCATATACTGCCATGACGCCGAAGCGCTTTTGCCCATATTCATAAAATAGTCCACGCACAGAGTCGGCACCACCATGGAAACCACCATTCCCACGGTATCAAAAACATATGAGTAGGATCTCAGAACCGTTCTCTCATCATAATCTCTGGTAAGCTCGGCTCCCCACGAAAGATACGGTATGAAAAACGTGCTGAACAGAGTCCAGAACACCATTACCATTATCGTGTAGTACACCAGCTTGACACTATATGTCGCATTGATGTTTGTAAACAGAAGCGATGTGCATATGCCTATGGGTATTGCCGCAGCCAGCATAAACGGCTTGCGGTTGCCGTATTTTGAATCGTAATTATCCGAAAAATGCCCTATAAACGGTCCGCAAAGAGCCTCCCATATGGTTCCGAAAGCCACAATAAAGCCTCCTGCAACGGGTTTTATTCCAACTACCGTAGTAAGATAAAACAGCATAAAATTTGTAAACAGATTGTAAAGAGAAGAATCTCCAAGTCCCCCTATTCCGTAAAAGATTTTGGTTTTTAATTTAAGCCTCATAAGCACCTCCGGTCAGGCTCCGTATATTTTACTCCACGTCAAAAAAGTGCAGAATATGCACAAAGAATATTTCTCCTGTTGTCCTTCAGAAATTCGGATTTTCCAAAAGATATACGAATAATATTTCGTAATGCAAAAGATAAAAACAGATACAGAATATATACCCCTATGGTAAAACGGATTGATATTCCTATATATATTCTAAAGTATACTGTAACCATACAGTCAACGCCAACAACGTACATATTTGACCTAAGATGCCGTTTTACATTAACTATCTTGCTGAATATTGCACTGTTATATACTGCTTTACAGATTCTGTGTTATTATAACTATATATAGTTTAAGGAGGACTTATGGATTCATCTACATTTATATCTGCCATAGGCATCTGTGCGGCGCTTGCAGGCATGGCGGTATTAATCTTCAAAAGAGTAACCCCCGTTATAATCGGACCGCTTGCTGCGGTTTTAGTATGCCTTACAAGCAAAATTCCGGTGTTCAGCGGGCTTACCGAAACATATCTTTCGGGTGTTGCGGGATTTTTTACATCATATGTTTTTGTATTTCTTCTCGGCAACATATTCGGAAACATCTATCAGAATTCCGGCGCTGCAGCAAAAATCGGAATGATTATATCAAAAAAACTCGGCCCCAGCCACTGTATGCTGGCCTGTATGCTTTCGGCGGCAATATTAAGCTACGGCGGCATCAACAGCTTTGTAATCATATTCGCTGTGTATCCTATCGCGCTGAAGCTGTTTGAAGAAGCCGATCTGCCTACATATCTGCTGCCTGCAATAGTATGCGCAGGTATGTGGACATTTGCCATGACAGGGCCTTTCACGCCTCAGATACCAAACGTTGTATCTATGGAATATCTGGGCACACCGGCATATGCGGGTCTTGTTCCCGGTCTTGCAGGGGCTGCCTCAATGTTTATCGGAATTATCATATATATGAACAGACAGGGCAAAAAAGCAAAGCTTCGCGGTGAGCATTTTAAGTGGCCTGAAGGCATCAGGCGTGTAGATGAAAAAGACGATACTCCAAACGGTATCGTATCTGTAATACCCATCGCATTTGTGCTTCTTGTATTCAACCTTACAAAGCTTGACATAATCGTATGTCTGCTGCTTGGCATACTGCTGGCGCTTGCTTTGTTCTGGAGATACCTGCCAAAGGATGAAATGCTCAAAATGTTTAACGACGCGGCAGTTTCGTCAATAACAATAATAATGAATACTGCGGCCATAGTAGGCGTAGGCTCTGTAATCAAGGGGGCTTCGTTTTACAGCTTTGCAACGGAGCTGCTTATGAACTCCGATGCAAATCCGTATATTGTGGCAGCAGTCGGCGCAAATATATTCTCAGGCATATTAGGCTCCGCTTCAGGCGGCATATCTCTCGTATATGAAACACTTGGCGATACATTCCACCAGTATGCGGCACAAGGCTACAATCTGGGCTTCATACACAGACTGTGCGCAGACGGCTGCGGAGGTCTTGATTCCGTACCGTGGAACGGCTCAATAGTTTCGGTGTTTGCGGTTTGTCATGCAACCCACAAGCAGTCATACAAATATAATTTTGTTTCCTGCCTTGTAATACCGCTGACCTGTACGATGCTGATTGCGCTGCCGATTTGTATACTGCTGGGATAAGGTAACTGAAATGAAGGATATAATTTTTGAAAAAAACAACAATACAGGTATTATCACCTTTGACAAAGAGCATGATATGAACTGTCTCAATGCCGGATTTATCGAAAACATCAGTCAGACAATCGACAGCGCCTTATCTGACCCTGATATATATGTTCTGATTTTTACAGGCGCAGGCAAAGCTTTTTCGGCTGGGGCAGACATCAGGGAAATGCTTGACAAAAACAGCGAACAGATATATGAATGGTCTGCGTCTGGCAGCTGTCTCAATCTCAAAATCGAAAACCTGCCAATACCGACAATAGCCGCAATAAACGGCTATGCATTCGGCGGAGGACTTGAGCTTGCTCTTGCGTGCGATATACGCATTGCAGCAGATACAGCCGTAATGGGACTTACCGAAACAGGTCTTGGCACAATATGCGGCGCAGGCGGGACTCAGAGGCTGCCTAAAATAATAGGAAGCAGCAGAGCCAAAGAGCTTATATTCACAGGCAGACATATTACTGCAGATGAGGCCTTTGACATCGGCCTTGTAAACAGAGTGGTATCACCGGATGAACTGAGAACATCTGCCATCTCGCTTGCAGGCGCAATCTGCAAAAACGCTCAGCCTGCAGTGCGCCTTGCCAAAAAGGCAATAGCTTATTCCGAAAACACAATAACTGCAGAGGGCTGCCTTGCAGAGCGCAGACTGTTTGCAAAGACCTTTGAAACAGAGGACCGGAAAACCGGCATGACAGCCTTCATAAACAAAGAGAAAAACATCAGATTCAATAACAGATAAGGACAAAAAAATGACAGCAAAATTTATTACTGCTACGCAGGCAGCGGCGATGATAAAAGACAATTCCACAGTAGGCATAAACGGATTCATCAGTTTCTGTCTTGCAGACGATATTCTTACCGAAATCGAAAACAGATATATCAGTGAAAAACACCCTCGCAATATTTCGGTTGTAAATGTTGCGGGAGTAGGTGGTGACGGCAAAAACAGAGGTATGAATCATCTTGCTCATGAAGGCCTTATGGGCAGACTCCTGTGCAGCAATTTAAGCCTTGCCAACAAGGTCTACCCGCTGATAATGAACAACTCTTTCCCTACGTTTATGATACCTCAGGGAGTTCTGGCAAATATGATGAGAGCCATAACCTCCGGCAAGCCCGGTGTAATAACCAGAGTCGGAATGCATACATTTGTGGATCCTCGTGTGGACGGCGGCAGAATAAACAAGGCGGCCTGCGACAGCAAAGATGAAGTTGTAAGCCTTATCAGACTGGCAGGAGAGGACTATCTGTTTTACCACGCCTTCCCTCTTGATGTGGCCATTGTCAAAGGCAGCATTGCCGATGCCGAAGGAAACATATCTCTTGAAAACGAGGCTCTTCATATAGAGCAGTACGAAATGGCAGCTGCAGCCAAAAACTCCGGCGGCATTGTCATGGTTCAGGTTGACAAAAAGGTCGAAAAAGGAAGCATACATCCTCAAAAAATAAAGCTTCCCGCTGCGCTTGTGGATTATGTAATAGTTGGAAAACCCGAAAACACCGGTCAGCATTTCATAGGCGACTGCAAACCGGTTCCCTCATGGAGCGGCCATGAGAGGATTCCTTTTGAAAGCATCAAAGCAATGCCTCTGTGCGCTGACAAGGTTATATGCAGAAGAAGCATATTTGAGCTTCACGAAAATGATTTTATCAATTTAGGCATAGGTATTTCAATGGACGTATCCGGTGTATTAAATGAGGAAGGTCTGATACAGCAGGTTTCATCAAGCATTGAATCGGGAGTCATCGGTGGTGTCCCTGCTCCCGGCATTG
This sequence comes from Christensenellaceae bacterium Phil1, assembly GCA_963648745.1. Taxonomy (GTDB): domain Bacteria; phylum Bacillota; class Clostridia; order Peptostreptococcales; family Anaerovoracaceae; genus UMGS973. The sequence goes on along the minus strand of CAVJEY010000089.1, from coordinate 872 downwards.
CAACAGGCGCTGCCTACAATCCTACTGCAATACTCAAGCAGCCTGATATTTTTGATCTGTATGACGGCGGCGGCATAGATTTTGCCTGTGTCGGCGCTGCCGAAATTGACAGCTTCGGAAATGTCAATGTTTCAAGGTTTGCAGGCAAGGTTACAGGCCCCGGCGGCTTTATAAACATAACTCAGGGAGCCAAAACACTGTGCTTCCTCGGCACGTTTACGGCAGGCAAAAAAGACATACGCATTGAAAACGGCAGGCTTAATATAGTGCAGGACGGACCTCACATCAAATTCAAAAAAGAAGTTGATCATATCACTTTTTCGGGCAGATATTCTCTTGAAAAAGGCACCCAGAAGGTCTTCTATATCACAGAGCGCGCAGTGTTTACTCTCACAGAGCAGGGACTGACACTGATTGAAACAGCTCCCGGCATAGATATCGAAAAAGATATTTTTGCGAAAATGGAGTTCAGACCTGTAATATCACCTGAGCTTAAAACCATGGATGAAAGACTTTTCAGACCTGAACTTATGAAACTTACTCTCAAAATCAGACAGCAGCATCATTGATTCGCAGATATTACAAAAGGGCTGATTGCAATAATCGCCCTTTTGCTTACTTTTCTGTCCTGCAGGCTTTGTACCGCACAAAGCAGAAATTTTAATTCCGTATATTTTCACTTTTTTTATCAAGCAGGTTCGACAGGACTGCGGATACAATCATAACTATAACAGATACCACAAATATATTGCCTTTTGCCCCATACAAAAAAAGCAGATTTCGGGACATAATCAATTTATATATCAGTGATATTATTCCCAAAGCAGTGCAAAGCACTGCAGCAATCTCTGCAGTTACAAAGATTACATATA
>CAVJEY010000088.1:4264-9111 GCA_963648745.1 Christensenellaceae bacterium Phil1 | reverse complement strand
AAAAACAGACAGCCTGCTCTTAGACTGTCTGTGAATAGCTTCTGATTCAAAGTTTCTCTGCCGGAGCAGGTCTGCCCTAGCAATTTTTGAGGTATTCTATTTCCTCTCTTGTCAGTTTTCTGTAATGTCCTTGTTTGGTCCTGCCCAGCCTGATGTCCCCTATGGCTATGCGTTCAAGCTCCTGAACAGGGTTGCCTACCGCCGCAAACATTTTTCTCACCTGACGGTTTTTGCCCTCGTGGATTTCGATTTCAACAATCGCCGAATGCGCCGTCTGTTTTATGACGCTGACCTTGGCAGGAGATGTTACAAAGCCTCCGATGTCAACACCTTTTTTGAGCTTTGCGATACGTTCCTTTGAAAGCACTCCTGCCACTCTCGCTCTGTATTTTTTGGTAATCTCGTGCTTTGGGTGAGTCAGCCTGTAGGCCAGGTCTCCGTCGTTTGTCATAAGCAGAAGTCCTGTCGTGTTGTAGTCAAGCCTGCCGACAGGAAACAGCCTCGCATCTATATCCGCCACCAGCTCCATGACTGTTTTGCGTCCTCTGTCATCTGATGCGGATGTAATATATCCCATAGGTTTGTTGAGGGCAACGCAGACTGCTTTGGTGTCGGGGCTTACGGATATGCCGTTTACCTCCACCCTGTCATCTGGCAGTACATCATAGCCCATTTCTCTGACTGTGATGCCGTTAACTCTGACATTGCCGTTGGCTATAAGGGTGTCGGCTTTTCTTCTGCTTGCAACTCCTGCGTGAGCTATATATTTGTTAAGTCTCATACTGTTCCTCCGTAACGGAAATGCTCAAAAAGACCCGCACTTTGTCAATGCGGGGCTTCTGACCTATTTGATCTGTGTTCCCTCCGGAACTATATCGTCAACGAATATAACCTGGCAGCCGCAGGCGTTGTTGGTTGCCGCAAGCAGCATACCGTTGCTCTGAACGCCTGTTATTCTTACAGGCTCCAGGTTTGCCACGACAATAATCTTTTTGCCGATTAAATCCTCAGGCAGATAATACTGCTTCAGGCTTGAAACAATCACTCTCTCTTTGATACCGTCAAACAGCGTAAGCTTGTAGCAGCTGTGTGATTTTCTGATTTCCTGACATTTGAGCACCTTGCACACTCTGAAATCCATAGTTGCAAAGTCATCAATGGTAATCTGCTCCTTGACCGGCTCCACAGGATCGGGATCGCCGTATTCAATCTCTATTTTCCTTGCAGGCTCTGCCGGCTCCTCTGCTGCCTGTGGGTGCAGCTCCTCCTCTGTCTTAGGAGTTGAGAAGTCGAGAAGATGCAGGTATCTTTCCTTGTCTATGGCATACAGGAACAGATAAAGTCTCGGACCTCTGTCCTTGGCTATAAGGAGTTTGTATACGTTCTTGAAAAATGCGCCCTGAAGTTTTTTGAGGTTCGGGGCATCGTCTCCGTATACATGCTTAGGTATAGCATAAAGCTCCGAGTTAAGTGTGTCAAGATCGTATTCCTTATCTCTCAGGAATGCCAGCAGCAGCTCGATTTCTTTTTTCTGGTCAGCGTCAAGAGATTCATAAAGCTCCCAGTCTCTTGTTGTTCTCAGCTTGTTTGCCTGCTCCGGCGCGCATATTTCAAGCCATGCCTTGGCAAGATCAAGTCTTTGTCTGAAGTCCTCATATTTGTACGGCTGGTTTATCTTCTCAAATACCGTTTCCATCATAGGCACATTGAAATCAACTATTGAGCCAAGCTGTGCCAGAAGTGACATCGGAACTGTTTTGATGTCACTGCCTTCATGCAGACAGTTTTCCATTACAACCTGCATGAATTCATTGGCTGTGCCGTTTTTGTATTCGTTGTACTGCTTGTCAAATTCAAAATACTGGCGAAGTATGCCGTCATCGAAGCAGAAGTCAAATGCCTTGGTAGGCTCGCATCTTGAATACAGCCACAGTATCACCTCAGGCTGATAGAACTGAAGCAGTGTGGCAGGTGTCATATTAAGACCCGATGAGCCCGACATCTTGCCTGCAACGCCTTTGATGCCGATAAATTCATATCCCTGAAATTCCGGCGCGTCACTGTTAAAAATCTTTTTGCATATAACTTTGCTTGTGTCGTAGCTGCCGCCCGGACTTGCATGATCCTTGCCGCCCGGTTCAAAATCAACACCTTCATATACCCATCTCATGGCCCAGTCTATTTTCCATGCCAGCTTGCAGTTGTAGTCTGTTTTGAAATCAAACGTACCCTTGTGTCCGCAGGCACATTCATATTCTGCGATTTTGGTTTCATCATCATAGCTGACTATTGTGGTGGTGTCCTTGCCGCACTCAGGGCAGTATATGCTTGCAGGGTAGTATCTGTCTCTCTCTCCCTCCTGTGCATCCTGAGTTCTGAAGCTGTCAAGGATATCGAATATTTCTTTTCTTTTTTCCATTGCCAGCAGAATATATTCCGTATACTTGCCGGAACGATACATCTGCGCCTGATATTTGAAATCCATATCTATATGGAAATCTTTGATTGATTCAAGAAATTCATCTTCAAAGTATGAAGCATAGGTGCCGTTGCCCGGCTCAAACGGATTTGGAACATCCACATACGGAAATCCGATGTATTTTTCCATATCGCTGTTAACCTTAGCAACATTTACGGGTACCTTCCTGAGTCTGTCAAGCTCATCCCACGAAAAGAGAAGTCTTGCTTTTTTGCCTGCTCTCCTGAGAGCCTTGCATACAAAATATGCCGTAGCTATATCTCTGAAATTTCCTATATGAATTGAACCTGACGGGCTGATGCCTGCAGCGCATACATATTCCTCTTTGTCAGGTCTTTTTTTAATGATTCGCTGAGCGATTTCATCTGACCAATGCATAAACACACCTCTTTCTTGTCTGATCTGTAATATATTATTTAAACCATCGTTTGTTTTTTCCGGAGAAAATATTTTTCTGTTTTTTGACCGGAGCAAATATTGCTTTTTTCTGTCTGTCGCTTACGCTGAACATCATATTTGCATCACGTCTGCGCCGTTTCATAACTATTGCCGCAATGATAAGCAGTATTATTACAACAGGTATCAGCGCCACAAGCCTTGCAAGCCAGCCCACCTTGTTGGGCTGTTTGAGAAGCTCTCCGAGATTTTTGCTGTCCGTAAGGATTTTACGGCCCTCGGTCTGTTTGTATTCTGAAGAAACTGTTCCCATAGAGTCAAGGTAGCCTGCAACGGCATACCATGCCTTCAGCTCCTGCTTGCCTGTTTTGAGTATGTAATCCTCATAGTTCAGAACCATATTGCCTTCGCTGTCTTTTGGAACAATCGACAGAAGCCCGTATGATTTGTCTTTGACGCTTGCAAGCATCTGACAGGAATAAAGGTCCGAAACAACCCTGTAAAGCTTTTTGTTTTCAAGCGCCTGCGCGTCATCTCCCACACCCTTCTTAATGTCAACCGCACGGTTTAATATAAGGCGGCTGCTGTTGATTGTATAGGACATCCCGCTTATGTAAAGCCTTGCCTCAGGCATCATATCCGACACTGTAGCGTCAACCTCTGCAAGTGCTTTGAGTTCTTTGCCTGTAAGGTACATACTTACCAGAGGATACCCCGGAGTGCCGTCTGCCCCCGTACCGAGCGAAAGCACATTGAAGGCATCCGCCGTCGTTATATCTCCAAGGGGAAGCGAGGCTCTGACGATTCCGGACGGAACCACTGCCACGTCCACTTCCTCGTAATCCTTGCCCTCTGCCTCTTTGACCGCGTGTATGTATGAGTCCGCAAGCAGATTGCCCAGAGTGTCCTCTCCCTGCTTCTTGCCGAAGCTGTCTATATCCGTAAATACTATCCTGCTTCTTGCAAGTACGGTATCAAGCGAATATCCGAACTTTGAAAAATATCTGCTGTCTGCTATGCTTCTGAAATATGCAAGCTCGCTCAGGGTAGCCGCATCCTCTGCAACATTGCTGTCAAGAGGTATGAGTTTGTATGTGTCGAGAGTATATTTGCCCGATGCGTCTTTTTTGAATGTCACATACCCTATATTGTGAGTATATTCACCGCATGATGCGATTACTGTATCTCCGACTTTAATCGGCTGTTTGAGTTCTGTGTGTGAATGTCCGCTGATGATAAGGTCTATATCCGGAACCTCTTCGGCAAGCTGCTCATCCTCTGATTCACTGCTGTCCTCTTTGGTGCCGCTGTGAGACAGGCACACTATCATATCTATGTCTTTTTCGTTTGCTTTGATGTTTTTGACTATTTTTTTGGCTGCATCAATCTGATCCGTAAAATACGTGCCGCTTTCGGGCGCATAATCATCGGCCTCTTTGCCGAATATGCCAAAGACTGCAATCCTGACATCGTTTTTTTCGATTACGGTATAGCTCTCCTCTGCGCCGTATGTCTTAAACGCCTGCTGCAGATTTGCTCCGTCCTCTGCAAGCTCGTCATCTGCTAAAGTCTTGTCCCAGTCAACATTGCCTATAACAAGCTTCGGGAGCTCCAGATTATCTCCTGCCCTGTTCTTTGAAACTGCATTTTTGAGCATATTGGCAAGGCCTTTGGATCTGTAGTCAAACTCGTGATTACCGAGTGTGAATGCATCGTATCCCAGATAAGCCATCATTCGGAGCTCTGCGGCATAGCCTTCAAATATTGTCTGGTATGCGGTTCCCATGGAAAAATCTCCGCCGTCAAGTATGAAGCTGTCGTTCTTATAGTCAGGCGATATTTCCCTGAATGCAGTCGCCATTCTCGCAAATCCGCCCTGCGAGGTGTTTTTGCCGTTTCTGACTACGGTTTCGGAGTCGAGATGAGAATGCATATCGTGCGTGAATATGATTGAAGCCACGCCTTTGTCGAT
>CAVJEY010000088.1:0-4006 GCA_963648745.1 Christensenellaceae bacterium Phil1 | reverse complement strand
CTCCGGCTCCGCCCATGCAAGCATAGGCGAAAATATGCTCATCGCTATAACCAGTGTTCCCAATGCCAGACAAATCCTTTTTTTCATAACTAATCTCCCAAACAATTAGAATTCCGCTGATTTTGGCGTTCTTGGGAACGGCAGCACGTCTCTGATGTTGCTCATTCCCGTGATATACATTATAATTCTTTCAAATCCCAGTCCGTAGCCCGCATGTTTGACTCCGCCGTATTTGCGCAGGTCAAGATACCACCAGTAATCTTCTCTGGTCATGCCGTTTGCTTCGATTCTTGCCACAAGCTCGTCGTATCTTTCTTCTCTCTGGCTGCCGCCGATAATTTCTCCGACGCCCGGAACCAGAAGGTCAACCGCCGCAACTGTCCTGCCGTCGTCATTCAGTCTCATGTAAAAGGCTTTGATTTCCTTCGGATAGTCAGTTACGAATACAGGTTTTTTGAATACCTCTTCGGTAATATATCTTTCGTGCTCTGTCTGCAGGTCTATGCCCCACTCAACAGGGTACTGGAATTTTTTGTCTGATTTTTTGAGGATGTCCACCGCTTCAGTATAGGTTATTCTTGCAAAGTCGGAATTAACAATGTTGTCAAGTCTGTCAAGAAGTCCCTTGTCTATGAAACGGTTGAAAAACTCCATTTCCTCAGGAGCATTCTGAAGGACATAGCCGATAACGTATTTAATCATGTCCTCTGCCAGCACCATAATATCCTCAAGGTCTGCAAATGCTATCTCCGGCTCTATCATCCAGAACTCGGAGGCATGTCTTGCGGTATTTGAGTTTTCGGCTCTGAATGTAGGGCCGAATGTGTATATGTTTCTGAATGCCATGGCCATGGCCTCGCCTTCAAGCTGTCCGCTTACCGTAAGGTTTGCAGGCTTTGCAAAGAAGTCTCCGCTGAAATCCACAGTGCCGTCGTCATTCTTCGGAATATTGTTAAGATCCATGGTTGTAACCTGAAACATCTCGCCTGCGCCCTCACAGTCCGAAGCTGTGATTATAGGGGTGTGGGCATACACGAAATCTCTCTCCTGAAAGAACTGATGGAGTGCATAGGCTGTAAGAGATCTTACTCTGAACACGGCAGAAAACGTATTGCTTCTCGGTCTTAAATGAGCTATCTCTCTGAGAAACTCCATGCTGTGTTTTTTTGGCTGAAGCGGATAGTCAGGTGTTGAGGTTCCCTCTATCTCAATCTCCGTCGCCTTGATTTCAAACGGCTGTTTTGCGTTCGGTGTAGGCACAAGCGTGCCTGTCACTTTGAGAGCCGTTGCAACATAGGCTTTGGAAATCTCCTCGAAATTAGAAATAAATTCTTCTTCGTACACTACCTGCACGGACTTAAAAAACGTACCGTCATTAAGCTCTATAAATCCGAATTTGTTTGAATTTCTGTTGTTTCTGATCCAGCCGTACACAACAATCTCTTTGTTTTCGTATTCTGATGTGTTTCTAAACAGATCTCTCAGTCTAATACTGTCCATTTGTCCAACTCCTTTGATATGGTCACAAGAGAAGCCGCATACTGCCGGCTTCTCTGTCTGCTGTTTTATTTGAATATATCTATAATCGTGTATTCTCTGATGCCGTCAGGTGTCTGAACTTCTACCAGATCTCCTGATTTTTTGCCAAGAAGCGCCGCGCCAACAGGGGAATCGTTTGAGATTTTACCCTCTACAGGATCGGCCTCCGAAACTCCGACGATTTTGAATTCCATAATATCGCCGTCTGCCATGTCTTTGATTTTAACGTTCTGTCCTATGCTGACCTGATCGTCTGCAGCCTCGCTGCCGTCTATTATCTTGGCTTTTCTGATTTTATCTTCAAGCTGAAGAATCTTGATCTCAAGCTCCGCCTGCTCGTTTTTGGCTGCGTCATACTCGGAGTTCTCCGAAAGATCTCCGTATGATATGGCTTCTTTGAGCTTCTCCGCAACTTCCTTGCGGCCAACCGCAACGAGATGATCGTGCTCCGCAACTATTTTGTCAAACCCCTCCTGGGTTAGTAAGATTTCTTCTGACATTCTTTAATCTCCCTTCAACCAGTTAATTAAACTATTATATCAACAAATGAGTCCAAAGTAAACACCCTGCACCAAAGGCCCTGTCAAAGCTGTTTGTCCTCGTCGGGTATGTTTTCGATTATTTCACTTATTGAAACATCCGGTGCAGCAACGCCGTTTGATAAAGGCTCGTCATCATCTGTCTCAACATGAACCGCCGGAAGCGTAATTGTAAATCTGGCTCCCTGCTCCATATTCTCGGCAGTAATGCTGCCGCCGTGTCTTTCGATGATGTCTTTGGTAATGGCAAGCCCTATTCCGAAATTGCCGCCCTCGCCTTTGTAGAATCTGTCGAATATGTGCGGCAGGTCGTTCTCGCTGATACCCTTGCCGTCATCTGCAATTGATATTGTGATTTCATCTCCGACCGAGGCTGTAATGGCCAGTTTGTTTTCTGCATATCTGATGCCGTTTGACATCACATTCGAGATGGCTTTGGTTATCTGTCTTTCGTCAGCCTTGACAAAATAGTTGCCTCCGTCAAGACTCTCGATTATAACGACGCCTTTTTTGTCGCCTATGACACAGACTTCCTCTCTGCAGTATTCGATTACCTGTCTCAGATCTATAACCGTCATATCCTCTTCTTTGATAGGGTTCTCGTCCATTCTGGATATATACAGCATTTCATCGACAAGCTCGGACATTTTTTTGCTTTCGGTGATTATTACCTGCGCCGCGCTCTGATGGTTTTTGAGTACATTGGTGGCGATTCCCTCGGCATATCCCTGTATTGACATAAGCGGAGTTCTAAGCTCGTGGGAAGCGTTCTGGAATATAAGCTTCTGAAGCTTTTGAGAAGCCATCAGCTCATCTGAAAGATCCTCCATAAAATTCGCCATTTCCATAAATTCTTTGTAGTATATATGATCCTTGCTTCTGTCGCCGTCCTCAGTCCTGAGACCGTGTATGAACTCTCTGAGACCGTACAGCGAGGCACTGATGCTTTTGGTCATGCCAAAGCCTATCAGTATGCCTATAAGTCCTACTGCGGCAACCACTATTATCAGCAGTCTGTTGAGCGAGCTTATCATCCCGTTTATAGATGATATGTTGGTATATATCAGAACATTGCTTTTTTCTTCGCCGTATACTCTGAATTTTGCAGTGCTGAGGCAGTAGGTCTCTTTGTCGATTTTGGCCTCGACTATAACCTCTCTTGCAATCTCCTCACTGTTCTCATTGTAGTAGCTGATTAGCTTTTTTTCTATGTCGGTGGCATATTCGCTGATATAGTCAGGATCGTCAAGCACCACCATCTGTGTCGTAACCGAATTGTTGCTGCTGTTAAAGCTCTCGGTCAGCAGGTTCATTTCGGTCTCCGATTTTGACAGGTCGCTGTCGTTTTTGTCACTCTGGCTTTGAATTTTATCTATTTTTTCCTGAAGATTGTCTATAGCCACATGGTATTCTCTGAATTTGTTCATGCTCTGCTCAACCTGATTGTCAACATATCCGCTTACAACTATATTGAACAGCAGCATTACCGCAACAGAAACTATAACTACTATAACTACAGGCAGTCCCAGCAGTCGTTTTCTCAGGCTCTTCATTGTCTATTCCTTTATTGCCAGCTTGAAGCCGTAGCCCCATACGGTGACGATTTCCACGTTGCTCCCCTGCTGGTTCATTTTTTTGCGGATTCGTTTGATGTTGTCGTCTGTAACTCTGGTTTCCACTTCACTGGTGTAGCCCCAGATTTTTTCGAGCAGCTCGTCTCTTGATACTGCATTGCCGTTTTTCTCCATAAGATACTGCAGCACATTCAGCTCGGTTATTGTCAGTTTGAGGTCTGCGCCTTTGCATTTGGCGACCTTCTGCTTAGGCATTATCTCTATATCGCCGTATTCCAGTTTTTCGTCATACGGAATTGCCTTGTCAAGCTCCACTCTCCTGAACATTGCTTTTACTCTCATCGTAAGCATTAC
>CAVJEY010000087.1:0-9142 GCA_963648745.1 Christensenellaceae bacterium Phil1 | reverse complement strand
TGACATGAAAATACCTTCTTTCTTAAGATATTTCTATTATATCATAATCACACCATCTATGCCAGTATCTGCTGCTAAAACATATGAATTTTTCAAAGTGCTATCAGGCTTTTGACCCTAACATCATATTTATTACAGTATAATTATTGTAATAAATATTTCTAAAGGAGAGTTAGTGGCTGCACAGTATAGTGAAATACAGGAATTGCTCAGAAGTTGTGCAGATTTTAATGCAAGACTGAACCTGATGCCCTATGATGGGACGCCCGAAATAAAAAAGCGGGGCGGGGGAAAATATCTTTATGTAAGAAAGCGTGCAGCCGGTAAACAGACGTCTACTTATGCAGGAATATATACAGAAGAACTGTATAATCTGTTTCTTCGAAATGCCAGAGAAGCTCGAGATATCAGAAAATCACCTCGCATAATTGAAAAACAACTTGTTTCAGCCGGATATTCTGAAGATGAACTTTCTGCTGATGTCATAAGCAATATAGCATTTGCGTGTGACAGCATGAAAATGAACATCTATGATCAGGCTGTTTTGGAAGGCGTTGCAACCTCTTTTCCGCAGATTGAAGAAATAACAGAAAACGGAACAGTTTCCGGTATGAATGCTACCGATGTCCAAAAGATTTTGAATCTGAAACATGCATGGGAGTTTATATTAGATCGTGATGTGGTTGCCAGTCGCTCCGACTATTATATGCTGAGCCATATTGCCTGATGAACAGGATGCAAAAGACAGAATCAGAGATATCAGTACAATAATATTATTGATTTTGGAGTACAATTATGAACACTACAGAAGAAAAATACAATATTAAAGAGCTTGAGTTTGCAATATTCTGTATCGAGAATCTTGCAATCAGACTGAACAGGGATGCGCAGGCCGTGTATGATGCCCTGACGGAAAAAAGTGATATTCTTTACGGATACATTGTTCCGGAGTTTGATATTCTGCATACGCAGAGCAAGGACTATATTATTGATGACATTATTGACGTTATGAGGGAAAGAGGTGTAGAAATATGATTTTGTATCATGGCTCCTATCCTGAAGTATCAAAGCCTGCTCTGATATGCTTTCGTTCACAGGAAGTGCTTGACCGGTATCTGCGTTTTGAAGGGAGCGAAAAAATATGAATGCAAACCCTGTACTGCTGCAAAAAAAATATGCCCGGATAGTCGGAGAATTTGCTGAAAAAACAAATATTACATTAAAAGAAGCTCTGGATATTTTTTATCATTCGGATCTGTATGTACTGATGAGCGAGGGCGTGTCAGATATGCACTGCATGAGTGACGGTTATCTGGTTCAGGAGCTTGAAATTGAACAGGCTGAAAAAAAAGAATCGGGAAAATAACACTATTGATTATTGGAGGTGTTCTGATGGCCCTGAAAGCGCCGGTTATATACCTTGCGGCAGTAAACCTTATTGCATTCATTATGTTTGGGGCAGACAAGGCAAGAGCGGTAAAGGGCAGATGGCGTATATCAGAGGCAGCGCTTATCCTTGTATCTGTTCTGGGAGGCTCTGCCGGAGCTCTTGCAGGAATGAAGATTTTTCATCACAAGACAAGGCACAGGAAATTTACTGTAGGGGTTCCTCTGATACTGGCACTGCAGATTGTTTTTGCTGCGCTGCTGATACAAAATATAAATTAATTGTGCCAAAACAATAAAAAATATAAAATAATTTGTGGATTTTATCAAAAATCACTTTATTTTTAGCATATTTTTTGCTATAATAGCCTTTGTGTTTTGAGTAATTAAATCATTTTTTGAAAAGTGAGGGATTAATGATGAAAAAAGATGTAGTTATAGTCGGTGCAGGGCCGGCAGGGATATTTACAGCGCTTGAAATGTTAAACAGAGGCAGTAAAAAATCCATTATGATTCTCGAAAAAGGCAGAGCCATAGAGAACAGAAGATGCCCCAAAGAAGTGACCGGACAGTGCGTCAACTGCCAGCCATGTCACATCACAACAGGCTTTTCCGGAGCAGGCGCTTTTTCGGACGGCAAACTGTCATTAAGCTATGAGGTCGGAGGGGATCTGCCACAGCTCATAGGCGAGGACAACGCGCAGCAGACTATTAACTATGCAGACAGAATATACCTTGACTTCGGCGCAGACAGCAAAATCGAAGGCATCGGCAACGAAGAAGAAGTTAAAGCAATCAGAAAACGCGCTATCAAAGCAGGATTAAAACTGGTGGACTGTCCTATCAGACATCTTGGCACAGAGAAGGCGCAGGATATATATGAGGCAATCGAAAAACACCTGCTGGCAAACGGCGTTGAAATCATGTTCGGCTGTGAATGTGAGGACATAACGGTTAAAGACGGCAGATGTACGGGAGTTCTTGCCTATGACGGCAAAAAAGAATTCAATATAGAGGCAGACAGCATTGTTATCGCAGCAGGCAGACGCGGTGCAGACTGGCTTGACAGACTGTGCGACAGACATAATGTGGCGCACGAGCCGGGTATTGTAGACATAGGGGTCAGAGTTGAGGTCAGAAATGAGATTATGGAGCATGTCAACAGCGTTCTTTACGAGTCCAAACTCATAGGCTATCCAAACCCTTACAAAGACAAGGTTCGCACATTCTGCCAGAACCCCGGAGGCTTTGTAAGTCAGGAAAACTACGATGACGATCTGGCCGTGGTAAACGGACATTCATACAAGGACCTTAAATCAGGCAACACAAACCTTGCCATACTGGTATCGCATCATTTCAGAGAGCCCTTTGACAAGCCTATGGTATATGCGCGCAAAGTAGGAGAGCTTACCAATATGCTGGGCGCCGGCAGAATAATGGTGCAAAGATACGGAGATATCCTTGACGGCAAGAGAACATGGGAAAGAGAGCTTGCAAGATCAAACGTAAAGCCGACGCTTACAGATGCGGTTGCGGGAGATATTACCGCAGGCCTTCCGTACAGGACAATGACGGATATAATTAATTTCATACAGGCGGTGGACTGTGTTGTTCCGGGCTTTGCCGCTGCGGAAACCCTTCTCTATTCGCCGGAGGTTAAATTCTACAGCAACAGGGTTAAAATGGATGATGAATTTAACACAAGCATGCCGGGTCTTTACTGCCTTGGAGATTCAAGCGGATGGACCAGAGGTCTGATGATGGCATCAGCCATGGGCGTGCTGATGGGCAGAAGACTTGTATAATTTGAACAGGATTTCCGGCAGGGTATTCTTTACCCTGCCTGTTGCTATATGGAGGTGCAGGTTATGAAGATAACAGATATTATTAATCAGGACAGATTGAGTCTGTCGTTTGAGGTTTTCCCTCCCAAGACAGATGATAAATTTGAAACAGTGAAATTTGCCATAGAAAAAATAGCGGCGCGCAGACCTTCTTTTATGAGCGTCACATACGGTGCCGGCGGAGGCACATCAAAATACACTGTTGATATTGCAAGAGACATCAAAGAAAAAGGAGTAACCTCAATAGCGCATCTTACCTGCGTATCCTCAGGCAGACGGCAGATTAAGGACATGCTTGACAGACTTAGAGCAAACGGTATCGAAAACATACTTGCGCTCAGAGGGGATATACCTGAGGGACTTGACCGCAGCAGGCTTGAATACAGATATGCCAGCGAGCTTGTAACCGAAATCAGAGAATACGGCGGATTCTGCATAGGCGGAGCCTGCTATCCGGAAACACACCCTGAGAGCAGCTCCAGCATGGAGGACATAGCCAACATCAGAAAAAAGGTCGATGCAGGAGTAGAGTTCCTTACCACACAGATGTTTTTTGACAATGATATATATTACAATTTCCTTTACAGACTGCGCGAAGCGGGAGTGAGTGTGCCTGTAATTGCGGGTATTATGCCTATCACAAGCGCAAGACAGATAGAGAGAGTTGTGTCAATATCCCAGAATGCTCTGCCTCAGAGATTCCTGCGTATAGTGGACAGATTCAGAGACAACCCGAAAGCCATGAAACAGGCCGGCATAGCCTATGCAACAGAGCAGATTGTAGATCTTTATGCCAACGGAGTAAAAGCCGTTCACATTTATTCGATGAACAATCCGTCGGTAGTGGAGGCTCTGCAGAACAACGTATCGGAGATTATAGGATGACAACAGTCGCGCGAGAAAAAATAACCATAAACCCAAGAGAGCTCAAAGCAAGACTTGGCGGCGCGGATGACAGCGCTTCAAGAGAATTTACAGACAGCGTGGCAGATGAAATCCTGTCTGTAATGCACTGCTCATACATACTGAAAAAAACAGACATCAGATTTACGGCAGACGGCTGTAATCTGGGATTTGGAGATATTGCAAGCGCCAATCTCAGACGAAACCTTACAGGCTGCGGCAGCGCCTATGTGCTTGCGGCGACTATAGGGCATGATGTGGACAGAGTGCTGAGAAATGCAGGCCTTGTTTCGACAGCAAAGCATTTTGTTCTTGATGCGGTGGCATCATCTGCAGTTGAAGCCCTCTGCGACTATATACAGGGCAGCCTGCCCGAAAAAACCAAGGCAAGATTCGCCCCGGGATACGGAGATTTCAATCTTGAAATGCAGGGAAAACTCCTTGAATTTTTAGATGCGCACAAAATAGGCATAAGCGTAAATGATTCATTTATGATGACGCCGATGAAAACCATCACAGCGATAATGGGGATAAAACTATGAAAATTTCAGAAGCACTAAACAAAGGAAGAATATATTTTGACGGAGGCTTCGGAACCATGCTTCAGGCCATGGGCCTTGAGGCGGGAGAGCAGCCGGCGCAGTGGAATCTGGATTATCCGGACAGGATAACAGCAATTCACAGAGCCTATCTTGAAGCAGGCTCAGATATAATAACCACAAATACATTCGGTGTGAACAGCCTTAAATTCGATAATGCAGCAGAGTATGCAAAGGCTGCGGTTGACTGCGCAAAAGAAGCAGTCAGAGGCTATGAGAACAAATATATAGCCTACGATATAGGTCCGACAGGCAGACTCATAAAACCTATGGGAAATATGGAATTTGAAGAGGCTGTGGATATTTTTAAGGAATGTGCGAAGTATGCGGCAGATTTCGGAGCCGACCTTATAATCATAGAAACCATGAATGATTCCTATGAGACCAAAGCGGCTGTGCTTGCCGCAAAAGAACAGAGCAGCCTGCCGGTGTTTGTCACAAATGCATATGACGAGAGACAAAAGCTTATGACAGGAGCGGATGCAAAGACTATGATTGCAATGCTTGAAGGACTTGGCGCCGATGCCATAGGCATGAACTGCTCATTTGGCCCCGACAAAATGCTACCTATAGTTAAAACCTATGCAAAATACGCTTCGGTTCCGATTATAGTGAATCCCAATGCGGGACTTCCCCAGATAAAAAACGGGCAGACGGTGTACGACATTTCACCCGATGAGTTTGCTGATATTATGGCGGAGATTGCAGGGCAGGGCGCTTCGATACTGGGCGGCTGCTGCGGCACCACTCCCGAACATATCCGCAAAATGACAGACAGAGTCAGAGGTATTCCGTTTGAGCCTGTGCGCCCTAAACCATACAGCCTTGTTTCCTCGTATTCTCATACTGCAGAGTTTGGCAGACTCCCGGTTATAATCGGGGAGAGAATCAATCCGACAGGCAAGAAAAAAGTAAAAGAGGCGCTGAGAAACAGAGACTATAACTACATCCTTACAGAAGCAATAAAACAGGAGGAGGCAGGCTCGCACATACTCGATGTCAATGCAGGCATACCTGATATTGATGAACCTGAGGTACTGTCGCAGCTTGTCAGAGAGCTTCAGACGGTTACAGACCTGCCGCTTCAGATTGACACATCAGATACAAAGGCTCTCGAAAAAGCAATGCGCATATACAACGGCAAGCCTATGGTAAATTCCGTAAACGGCAGCACCAAAAGCATGAATGCCGTATTTCCGCTTGTCAGAAAATACGGCGGAGTTGTGGTGGCTCTTACTATGGACGAGGATGGTATTCCGGATACCGCCGAGGGCAGATTTGATATAGCGCGCAGGATTGTAGAGAAGGCTGCAGAATACGGCATAGACAAAAAAGATATAATAGTTGACCCTCTTACAATGACAATATCATCAGACAACAACAGCGCAGCCGTAACACTTGCTGCGATAGCTATGATAAAACAGCGGCTGGGAGTATCAGCAAGCCTTGGCGTATCCAATGTGTCCTTCGGACTTCCAAACAGAAGCATAATCAACTCGGCATTTTTCACAATGGCTCTTTATGCGGGACTTGATGCGGCCATAATGGATCCTTATTCGCCTGATATGATGAAGGCCTACTATTCATACAAGGCGCTTTCAGGCAAGGACAAGGGCTGCATGGAATATATAGCGTATACAGAGGGCAGAGAAGAAAAAAAACAGGAAATAAAAACAGAAGAAATAACACTTTCCTATGCAATTCAAAAAGGACTTTCTGATGCGGCAGAGAGAATAACGACAACGCTTCTTGAAAACGCAGAGCCGGTTGATATAATCAATATGGAGCTGATACCTGCGCTTAACAGCGCGGGAGAGGAATTTGAAGCCAAAAAAATATTCCTGCCGCAGCTTATAATGGCGGCTGAAGCGGCAGGCAGAGCTTTTGACATACTCAAAAGCAGAATGCCTTCAAATACAGACGAAAGCAAAAAAATAGTCATAGCAACAGTTAAGGGCGACATACACGACATAGGCAAAAACATCGCAAAGGCACTGCTTGAAAGCTACGGATTTTATGTTGTGGATCTCGGCAGAGATGTCCCGCCCGAAACAGTGCTTGAAAACGCCAGAGGCTGCAGCCTGATAGGACTGTCGGCGCTTATGACGACAACTGTGCCGTCAATGGAGGAGACCATCAGACTTATGAGGCAGCAGAGCCCTGAAACAAAAATTATAGTGGCAGGTGCGGTTATTACAGCAGATTATGCAGAGCAGATAGGAGCGGACTATTACGCTGCGGATGCCATGGATACTGTAAGAATTGCACAGATGGTGATAGGTTAGGGATATGATACAGGGGTTATACGAAGTCAGAAAAAACGAAAGCGAAAAACTGTTTACAATGTGGGTTGATGCGTTTTGCGATTACCCGAAGCTTGCACAGGCTTTTCCGCAGACGGACAAAAAACTGGCTGCAGTGGAGGCAACCATCAGATTCTACGGAATGTATGATCTGAAATACGGGCATGCCTATTCCACCGATGAGAATATTGATGACGGCATAGTGATTGTGGATTCTGAGAATATGAAATACACACTTCCAAGATGCATTGCCGCAGGCTGCTATTTTGGAGGATACAGAGCGGCAGTAAACAGACTTACTTCAGAAGAAAGAAAAAAACGCACGGCAGTATTTGACGAGCTTGATGAGCTTGAAAAAACCGTAGATATACCGTATCCTCATATTTATGTGGATTTTCTCGGTGTGAGGAAAAGCTGTCAGGGACAGGGCAGAGGCCGCAGGCTGATACGCAGCATTGCCGAATACGCAGACAGCAGGAAAAGACCTCTTATGCTGTTTACCAATACCCCTGAGGATGTGGCGTTCTACAAAAAAGCAGGATTTGAGGTAATCGGTATTACAAAATCCAAAAAATACGGATTTGAGAATACATATATGGTAAGGGAGCCGGAATAATGAGTAAACACACCAAGACAAATGTAATGAGAGCGCTTGAAACAGCAGGTATCAGCTATGATATGATGGAATACGATGTTTCAAAGGGGTTTGTCAGCGGAGTTGACGCGGCACGCAAAACAGGCAGAGATGAGGCTCTTGTTTTCAAAACCCTTGTGACAACAGGCACCAGCAGGGAGCATTATGTCTGCGTGATACCTGTTGCTGAGGAGCTTGACCTAAAAAAAGCGGCGAAGTTTTTCGGTGAGAAAAAAATAGAAATGCTTCACGCCAGGGATATAACCAGAGTGACAGGATACATCAAAGGCGGCTGTTCTCCCGTAGGCATGAAAAAACCATTCAGAACAGCTATACATAATTCGGCCTGCAGCCTTGATAAAATATATGTAAGCGCAGGCCGGCCGGGCATATCGGTTGAGGTGAATCCTTATGAGCTTGCACATCTTATAGGAGCGGAGTTTGCTGATCTGATCGTATAGATAATATTTCCAATTACTAGTTTTGGGCATAATCTCTTGACAAATGAGGCAAAATTGTGGTAGAATTAGTGCTGAAATGAGATAAAACCAGTCCAAACTGGTAAGAAAGGAATATCTATGAGATTTAGATGGATTGTTCTGATTCTTGCAATAGTGATGACTGCAGTAGGCTTCACAACAGTTGCAGGATTTGCAGACGACGAAAACACCTTATCCCAGCAGACAGCTTCCCAGAGTTCACAAACTATTGCAGACGAGAATTTACTGACTGCCGATGATGTTGACAGACCTGACAATGTCAGGGCCAGAGCCATCAGTAAATCAAAGATTAAAGTCACATGGGATTCCGTAGACAATGCGGACGGATACAAAGTATACAGATACAACAAATCCAAGGGCAGATACACCTGTATCAAAACAATAACAGACGAGGACAAATGCTCATATATCAATACAGGTCTTGATGCCAACACCAAAAAAACCTACAAGGTATCAGCTTATGCACTGAATGACAGTGAAGGCTTTACAGAAAGCGATCTTTCCAAAAAAGCAAAAGCAACCACACATCCGAGGACAATCAAAGTCAGAGCCTATGCCTATTCGGGAGGCGGCACGACAGCCAGCGGCAAAAAAGCCGCAAAAGGCGTGATTGCCGTAGATCCTAAGGTTATTAAGCTCGGGACTAAGGTATATGTACCCGGATACGGATATGCGACAGCAGCAGATACCGGTGGGATGATCAAAGGAAACATCATTGATGTGTATATGAACACAAATGCAGACTGCATTAAATGGGGAGTAAGATATATCACAATTAAGGTGTACGATTAAACGAATTGGGGCCATTACCGCAGCAGGTAGTGGCTTTTCCATTATACAGGGCAATCGCGTGAAACATAAAGATAACTGAACAGGAAACAGTGTACCTTATACAGGGTATTCGGTTTCCTGCTTTAATTTTTTGCTCTGAAATGTTAAATTCCCTGATAAAGGTAATTTAATATTCCAGAGG
>CAVJEY010000086.1:0-9275 GCA_963648745.1 Christensenellaceae bacterium Phil1 | reverse complement strand
GATAAAATAGGGTATATTGATATAGGCGAAAGCTATAAGCCGCAGCAAGGAGTAGGCCATCTTCTCCAAGCTGTGGCTTTTTTGTGCACCAAAATGGAGGTACGGAACAAGTGGCACAGCGAAGCGAAAAACGAGATGCCGCAAAAGCTGAGTACCTGGAATTGCTTAAGAAAGGCGAGAAAGTAAACCTGCGAGAACTTGCGGAACGGTTAGGCGTAACATATCAGCTTTTGAGGAACTGGAAGAATAAAGACAAATGGGACGATGAAAAGCCTAAACGCAAGCGCGGAGGACAGCCCGGCAATAAGAATTGCCAGGATAAACAGAATGCCAAAGGCAAAGGAGCACCGAAGCACAATAAAAACGCAGAGAAGGACGGAGCCTACAGCACTATCTTCTTTGACATGCTCGGAGAAAAGGAAAAAGAGATAGCTCAGAATGCCCCGCTTAAAAGCCGTGAAGCGCTCGAAAACGAGATGCAGATATTAAAGGTCAGAGAGCATCGCATACTTGAGAAAATAGCAAAGTATGAGGGTGTAGACGAGGATACACTCTATCTCTCAAGCGTTACCGATATGCGAATACCGACAAAATCAGCAGACGGAGCGCGGCAGCAGATGGGCATGTACAACAAGGACAGTGCATTTACAAGAGTACTGAAGCTGGAAGAAGCACTCTACAAGGTGCAGGGACGCATTGCAACGATTGCTAATGCTCTTAAGTCACTGGAAGAGTCTGACGTGCATATTGAGATTGAAAAGCGTCGGCTTGACATCATGTACATGAGGGCAACGGGAACAGTTGAGATTGATGATCCGGCAGCAGGGCTGTTTGAAGATATGGAAGGTGATGTCAAATGACGAAGCTTTATACAAGCAAGGTGCTCGCACAATGGCTCAATGTCACCGAGAGACGTATCAGACAGCTCAGAGATGAGGGAATACTCAGCGAAGAAGCTCCGGGGCTTTACAATCTGCACCAGTCGGTAGTCAGATATATTGCTTATCTCAAGCACGGCAGCACAGAGCTTAACGATGAACGCACGAAGCTCACCAAGGCTAAACGCGAAGCTGCAGAGACTGAGAATATGATACGCAAAGGAGATCTCCTGATGGTATCTGATCTCGAACCACAGCTCAGAGATATGCTGCTTAAATTCCGAAGCAGGCTGTTAACACTTCCGGCTAAGCTGTCGCCTGAGCTTGCAGCCATGGACGGAGACCAGGGCAATATATACGACAGATTGAAGGAGGAGTTAGACGACACACTGACAGTATTCAGTGACTATCAGAAACTGTTAGACACTAAAGCAGAGGTAAAGGACAGGGAAGAATAGGCATGGACACTAAGAAACAGTGCAGAGACATGATTGCAAGATGTCTCAAGGCATTACAGCCGCCTCCGACCTTAACTCTCAGCGAATGGGCGGATAACTACAGAATGCTGTCAGCGGAAAGCAGTGCAGAGCCCGGCAGATGGAGAACCGACAAGGCACCGTACCAGAAAGAAATCATGGACGCTATCGGAGACCCGCATGTGCGAAAGGTAGTGATAATGAGCTGCGCTCAGATCGGGAAGACTGACGCATTTATATTAAACACTATCGGATATTACATGAGCTATTCACCTGCTCCGATACTGGTGATGCAGCCAACACTTGAGATGGGTCAGACCTTCTCGAAGGATAGACTTGCACCGATGATAAGAGATACACCGATACTTACGGATAAGGTCGATGTTAAAAGCAGATTTGCCGGAAACACAATCATGAAGAAGAATTTTCCGGGCGGTCATATCACTATAGTAGGTGCAAACAGTGCAACGGGACTTGCAAGCAGACCTATCAAGGTATTGCTTGCAGACGAGGTGGACAGATATCCTGCCAGTGCCGGCACAGAGGGAGACCCGCTGTCACTCGCACAGAAAAGACAGACAACATTCTGGGACAAGAAAACAGTCATAGTCAGTACACCTGTTATTAAAGGTCAGAGCCGCATAGAGACTGAATACAATCAGTCAACTAAGGAAGAATGGAATGTACCGTGTCCGGAATGCGGGCACATGCAGCCATTCGTCTGGGGCAATCTGTTGTTTGATAAAGAAAATCCCACAAAGCATATTCGCTATAAATGCGAGAGATGCGGAGGAGAGTTCACAGAGCACAGATGGAAGCAGATGAGCAAGAAAGGTCACTTCGTGGCAGCAGTGCCGGAGTCGGAAGTTAGAGGCTTCCACATGAACACGCTTGCTTCATCGTTCTGCTCCTGGTCAGACATCATACAGAAATTTCTTGTAGCTAACGAACAGCTTGAGCAGGGCAATCCGGAGGGTATGAAAGTATGGATTAATACCGAGCTGGGTGAGACCTGGGAAGAGAGAGGAGAACAGCTTGAGGAAAATGAGCTCTACAACAGGAGAGAGATCTATAGCGCGGAGGTGCCGGACGGTGTTCTTGTGCTTACTGCGGGTGTTGATGTGCAGGATGACAGATTTGAGGTTGAAGTTGTCGGCTGGGGACAGGGTAAAGAAAGCTGGGGCATAAGATACCAGAAGATATACGGCGATATGCTCAAGGATCAGATCTGGGAGGATCTTGACAGCTTCCTCATGCAGACCTTCACAAAGGCAGACGGCACACAGCTCAAAATATTGTCAGCGTGCATCGACTCAGGAGGCCACCATACAGACCAGGTATACCGCTTCACCAAGGAACGATATGAGCGGCGCATATGGGCAATCAAAGGAAAGGGCGGACAGGAAGTACCGTACATCCGCAATCCTTCCACCAACAACAGAGTTAAGACACCACTCTTCATTATCGGAGTTGATGCCGGCAAGGCACTCATATATCAGCGTCTGAAGCATACAACAAAGGGTCCTAACTATTGTCATTTTCCGGAAAATGAAGAAGCGGGCTATGATGAACTCTACTTCAGAGGACTTACAGCCGAGAAAATGGTTGTCAGGTTCAAAAAAGGGCGAAGCGTCATCGTCTGGGAGATAAAGGACAGCAGATATAAAAGAAATGAGCCGCTTGACATAAGAAATTACGCTACAGCGGCGCTTGAAATAACAAATCCGGTACTACAGCCGCAGACAGAGCAGCCAAAGCAGCAGCGGAGGCGGTATCGCCGCAATATATCGAGCGGAATTTAATGAGAGGTTGGAATATGGCTATATTTTCAAAAGCACTCTGCGAACAGAAACTGAAAACATGGCTTGCAGCAGAAGAAAGCATAGCCACAGGGCAGAGCTATCAGATAGGCACAAGATCACTTACAAGAGCAGACCTTGAGGATGTCAGGGAAGAGATGGAATACTGGGCGGCCAGACTGCAGGAAGCTGCAGCAGAGGAAAAAGTAGGCGGCCGTAACCGTGTATATCATTTCGTGGAGCGCGATGTATAAGGGAGATGCGATGAACGAAAACAATGTCAATATGTTTGAAAAGGCAATAGCTGCCGTCGCTCCCGGCTATGCATTAAAGAGAGCGGCCGCAAGGCAGGGACTGAAGGCTATAAACAGCGGATACGGCAATTACGGAGCCAATCTGCAGAAAAAGAGCATGCGCGGCTGGATGTATCACGGAGGAAGCGCCAAGGAGGACATTGAGGACAATCTTGATGTCTTAAGGCAGAGAAGCCGAGACGCATATATGGGAGTACCGACAGCGGCCGCAGCACTCAAGACCCTTCGCACAAATGTTATAGCCGGCGGACTGGTGCCTACACCGCAGCTTGATTCCGACTATCTGAAGCTGTCAGAGGAGCAGACAACAGCACTTCACAGCCAGATAGTCAGGGAGTTTTCTCTGTGGGCAGGGTCAACACACTGCGATGCTGACGGAGTAGATGATTTTTACAAGCTTCAGCGTCTTGCATTCTTAAGCTCAATAATGAATGGCGATGCATTCGCCTTACTGCCAATGACAAGGCCGTCAGGCGGGGATACATACGGACTCAAGATAAGGCTTGTTGAAGCTGACAGAATATGCAGCCCAGATCTATACGACAGAATAGCACCCTGCGAGGTACGCGGATACAAAGTTAATCAGATAGTGCAGGGAGTAGAAACGGATGCAAACGGCGCAGTTGTTGCATTCTGGATATGCAGCAGACATCCACTGTCTGATACATCCTATACCGGCACTCCACAAATGGAATGGCACAGAGTAAAGGTAAAGGGCACAGAGTCGGGAAGACATAACATATTGCATATCATGGAGCGAGAAAGAATAGGACAGCGCAGAGGCGTGCCGCTCCTTGCTCCTGCAATAGAGACCATAAAGCAGCTTGGAAGATACACTGATGCAGAGATAACGGCAGCAGTCATAAGCTCCTACTTCACTGTGTTTGTACAACCAAGCACCGCTACAGATGCAAGTCCATTCGGCGAGATGCTTCCGCAGGATATGCAGATAGATGCTGCTGATCAGGGCAGTATTGAGCTTGGCCCCGGTGCAATAGTAAGCACCAATCCGGGAGAAACAGTCAATTTTGCAGACCCCAAGCATCCCAACAGCGGATACAACGAGTTCACCGAGGCACTGCTTAAACAGATAGGAGCCGCACTCGAGATAAGCCCTGAGGTAATGCTCAAGCAGTTCCAGACAAGCTACAGCGCCGCACGCGGAGCACTCAACGAGTTCTGGAGAACCTGCGACATGCAGAGAGAAAGCTTTGTTGCTGATTTCTGTCAGCCGGTATATGAGGAATGGTTCGCTGAGGCTGTAGCAAGAGGCCGTATCAATGCGCCGGGCTTCTTCGATGATCCGGCAATCAGAAACGCATACACCAGATGCATCTGGAACGGACCTGCAAGGACGAGCCTTAATCCGGCACAGGAGGTAACAGCCGCTAAGGAACGTGTTGAGATGGGATTTTCGACAGCAGAGCAGGAAACAGCACAGATGACCGGCGGAGACTATAGGCAGAATATTAAGCAGCGTGTAACTGAAGCAAGGCAGAAAGCAGAGGTAGATAAAGCTGTACAGCAGGTATTAGAAGAAGGAAAAGGAGGCAGCGAGTAAATGTCAAAGAAATTCTGGCAGTTCAGAAACCAGACTGACAGCGATGAAGCAGAGCTGATACTCTATGGCGATATATCTAACGAGAGCTGGTACGGAGACGAAATAACACCGCAGCAGTTCTCTGATGACCTTAACGCATTGGGAACAGTCAGCAATATAACAGTCCGCATCAATTCCGGCGGCGGAGATGTATTCGCGGCTCAAGCCATAGGAAACAGGCTTGAACAGCATGCAGCATTCGTTACAGCTAAAATTGACGGACTCTGTGCAAGCGCAGCAACTATTATTGCATGTCACTGCAATAAGGTTGTAGCGGCCAATGACAGCGTGTACATGGTACATCCGGTGAAGATGGGAATGTTCGGCTTTGCTGATGAAGCAGAGCTTAACAAACGCATCGAAGCACTGAAGGTAATAAGAGACAGCATTGTATCACTGTATGCAAGAAAGACCGGAAGGCCTGAGGACGAGGTAGGCGCCCTGATGGATGCCAGCACATGGCTTACCGGAGAACAGGCTAAGGATGAAGGCTTTGTTGATGAGCTTGCATACGATGCAACGGCCAACTCATATGAGAACCGCAATGGCATGCTGTTCGTCAATAAAGTAAGCATGAATATGCTTTTTGATGAAGCTCCGGGCTTTATCAGGGAGTATTCAGCAAATACAGGTAACAATATCACTAACACAACACAACAGGAAGAGGAGGAAGAGGGTATGCCGATTAATTCAGCGGAGGAGCTGAGAAATGAGTATCCGGAATTAGTGAACCAGATCATCGAGCAGGCACGCGAAGAGGCAACAAACGCAGAGCGCGCCCGCATCCATGACATTGAAGAGCTGTCCTTACCGGGCAGTGAGGCTGTTGCAAATAATGCTAAGTTTGCAAATCCGATATCAGCAGAGGATTATGCCAAGGCTGTTATCAGAGATGCCAAGGCAAAGGGCACAGCATATCTTAACAAGGCTGCAGCTGATTCAGCAGCAGACGGAACAAACGGCATTGAGAACAATGCACCGGTCAACACAGACACAGACGATTTTCTGAATGCCATTAAGGCAGCAGGCAAGAATAAGAGAGGAGAGTAAACAATGGGCATGGACCTTGCAGTTAAGACATTTACGTCTGAGACAGATTATTTTATAGCAGATGTCCGCATTAAGATTGCGACAGCAACAAAGGAAGCAGCTGAGGCTATCAAGGCACATGAGCCGGTAACAATCAGCGAGGGCAAAGTAAGCCCGGTTAAGTCAACGGACCTCACAGCACTTGCTGGTAAGATCTACGGTATTACAGACGGGGCAGTGGCCGAGGGAGAAGATGCAATCATCTATCTCACAGGCGAGTTCTTTGCTGATGCTCTTAATTTTGAGACCGGAGTAACTGCTGCAGATGTCGAGGTAGCACTCCGCAACATCGGCATTTTCTTAAAGTAAGGAGGGAATAATCCAACATGGCAAATACAGTAAATATCTACGAGCCGCGCCATCTTGCGGAGGTAGTAAGACAGACAGCACCGCTGCACACATTTTTCCTTGATACATTCTTCACAGATATTGAGACCTTCTCGACCGAGAGAGTTGATATCGATATGGTCAAGGGCGACCGCCGCATGGCACCTTTTGTACATCCGAGAATCGGAGGCACTGTACTTAAGGAGCAGGGCTATCAGACAAACAGCTATAAGGCACCGCTTATCAATCCTTATGACATCACCACAGCAGACCAGCTGATGCAGAGACTTCCGGGCGAGAATCCTTACAGCGGAAAGACACCTGCAGACAGAGCGGCTGCCAAGCTTATCGAGGAGTACACACGCCTTAATGATGCAGCTACACGCCGCGAGGAGTGGATGGCTGCTCAGGCTATCGTAACCGGTCAGATTCCGATAGTAGGCGAGGGCGTCAATGAGACTATTGATTTCGGCCTTACCAACAAGGTTACACTGAGCGGAACCGCACAGTGGGGCAAGAGTGCTGCTGATATCCTCGGCAACATTGAGGCTTGGGAGGAGCAGGTCAGAACAAACGGCTTCGCAAATGTTGATACCATCATCATGGGTAAGACAGCTAAGGCTGCATTCCTTGCAGATAGCAGCGTCCAGAAGCTCCTTGATAATCGCCGCATGATCATGGGCATGATTGAGCCTAAGAAGCTTCCTAACGGCACAAAGTTTATCGGAACTCTCAGCGGACTCGATATCTATGAGTACAGCGAGGTTTATCTTGATGACTGGACAACTCCAAGCGCTCCGGCTGTTAAGAGACTTGTTCCTGACAACGCAGTTATCCTTATATCCTCCAATGCCGGATACAAGAGACTGTACGGAGCATGCACTTATATTGACGACGCATCAGGCGAATGGGTTACTGTTGAGTCAGACAGAATCCTCAGAAGCTACTGTGAGCACAGACCGGAGGCACGCTTTCTTGAGCTTCAGTCTCATCCGCTTCCGGTTCCGAACAAGGTTGACAGCTGGCTTGTTGCAACTGTCTGCTGATAAGGCGGCATAGAACAAACAACGGCTTAAAGCCGGCAGACCGGAAAAGGTGCGGAGCAAAACAACACACAAGGTTAAAGGCACGGCTTATAAAGCATGCAGGCAGCAGATAATATTCTGCCGCCTGCATTTTAAATAATTACCGCCGCATCGCACGGCAGGAAAGCTTAACGGAGGCATTGATGGCATTAATCGAGCTTAATCAGACATATGATACAGACCAGGGCGAGGAATGGCAGAGGCCTACGTTTAAGGACTGCGTCGAAAAAGACATAGACCTCATATTTTTCAACGATAACGAGCATGCCGAGCTCCACAAGATAGATGACAAGGAAGATATACCTGTTATCTATGAGGAAAAAACCATTCAGAGATACGATTCACACTGGGAGGCGGGAGCAAAGCAGACATTTGATACCGGCCTGTATACGAAGGCGGCAATATTGCATATCAGGGTATCAGACTACGGCAGACAGCCCAAGGAAGGCAAGCTGATAACCATAGACGATAAAAGAACCTACACGATAACAAGCTGTGAAGAGCATGCAGGCGTGTACAAAATGACATTACAGAGGACAAGGCAATGAGCACAGTCAGCTATGACAGCAATTCAATGACAATATCCCTTGAAGGGATAGAAACCGTTGAAGAAGCTCTCGGAGACCTTAAGAAAAAGACTCCTGCGGCCGTCAAGGTTGCCATTAATGCCACAGCAAGAGAAGCAAGAAAGCGTCTGATCAAGTCAGTCAAGGAACGCTACGCAATCAACAGCAGAGGCATTAAGTACGTCAAAGTCCTGAAACAGAACCGCAAGGCGACTAACGCAACACCGGTTGCAACGCTTTATATCAAGACACCACGTAATGACCTGTCATACTTCAGAAACAATCCGAAAGAAGCAATAATGGGCAGGGCGGCACTCTCGGGACCAAAGAACTTTAAAGCAAAAGTACTGAAAAGCTCATCAATGAAGCCACTTAGCGGAAGCTCGAGCGGATACGAGAGGGCGATGCAGTCCATGAGCGGTGCACACGGACTGAGCAAAGGCTTCCTGGCAACATTTAAGAGTGGACACACCGGAATGGTTCAGAGGGCTATCGGTTCGGATGTATCGTCGCATTCCAAGAGCACAAGATGGAGAACCAAAGACGGAAGAGTTGAAAAGCTTGTTACTATGGGTTCACCGTCAGCAACCGCCATGCATCATACCGTATTCCCGATGATTGAGCCTGATATTGAGCAGTACCTGCAGGATAGACTCAATGTTCAGATACAGAAAGTGCTCGCAAGAGCACAAAAGGGGTAAGACATGAGAGGAGATATCACAAGAGTAAGTGCCGGAGGCACACCACAGCTGTGTCAGAACGCGCTGATCAGAGAGCTTGAAGACCTCTTCAAGGGAAATACCTACAACGGCCAGCAGGGCTATAAGGAGCTGAAGATTTACAAGCAGGACCTGCCGATACCGGAGGACTACGACGAGGACTCCGACACCGATGCAGCTGCAGCACCTTATATCGTGGTCAGAATGACAGGCGGAGAGGTCAAGGATGAGAAAACACCTCAGACAATAGACTTTTCACTGGTTATATGCACCTACGACAGGAGCGCAGAACGTGAAGGATATCAGGATGTAACGAACATCAAGGAGGATATGATACAGCATTTCTGCAGAAAGCCTTATTTTGGAGAAATGTATACAGTGCTTAAGCCTATCACCTGGGCAATGCAGGCAGATGATTCGGC
>CAVJEY010000085.1:2135-9544 GCA_963648745.1 Christensenellaceae bacterium Phil1 | reverse complement strand
CTATTACCGTCGCAGCGGAAATGCCGCATACAAGCACAGGCCCTGCAAGAGAAAACAGTTTCGCTCCTACACCCAGCACCACGCCTTCTTTTTTGTATTCAAGCGCGGAAGATACCATAGAGTTGGCAAAGCCCGTAATCGGCACTATAACTCCTGCACCCGCAAATTTGCCTATAGTGTCAAACACGCCTATTCCGGTCAGCAGCTGAGCAAGACATATGAGCAGTATGGTTACAAAAGTCCCCGCATCCTCCTCATTCATACCTGCCGCCGTCATACGGCTTTGCACAAATGCCGCAGCGGCGCATATCATGCCTCCCACCGCAAAGGCTCTGAGGCAGCTTGCAAAATATCTTGGCTTTGGTGTAAATTTATTCGCATATTTTTCGTATGCCTTAGCAACGTCTTTTTTCTCCGGTTTTCTGTTTTCCATACAAAATCTCCTCATTCATTTACACATATTGTTTACAGTCTGCGGCAAAATTATGCTATACTTAAATCAAAGAAAAAATGAGGTGCCATATGTTCAAAGACAATATAATACTTGCATCATCATCTCCGAGAAGAATCGAAATGATGAAAGCCAATAATATAAATCCCATCGTTATTCCGGCAGACATAGAAGAAAACGCTCCGCTGTACGGCGGCAAAACAGAGACCTGTATGTTTCTTGCTCTCAAAAAAGCTCTCAGCACAGAAGCAAATCTCAGCGCGGAATTAAAAACAGGCAACCCCTTTATACTGGCCGCAGACACAGTCGTATACAGCGACAGAATAATCGGCAAGCCCGAAAATGAAGCCGATGCTCTTAAAATTCTTCTGGAGCTTTCGGGCAAATCCCACTATGTCGTAACAGGCGTTGCAGTAATCAGAGCAGGCACAGCCTCAAGAACCGTATTCAGCAGCATTACAAAAGTATACTTCAAAGACTATACGGCAGAGGATATCGCTGATTATCTCAAAACAGACGAGCCTTATGACAAGGCGGGCGCATATGCGATTCAGGGCTATTTCGGCAGGTTTGTAGAGCGCTACGAAGGCTCCCTTAACAATGTTATCGGTTTCCCTCTCGAAGAAATATTACCTGTACTGGAGGAATTTGAACATGAAACTCTATGACAGCATAGTAATAGGCGCAGGCGCGGCGGGACTTTTTTACGGTGCCCTGTCAGAGCCCGGCACGGATTCCCTGATTATAGATCACAGCGAAAGACCGGGACTCAAACTGCTGCTTTCGGGAAGCGGGCAGTGTAACATCACCCATGACGGCTCCATCAAGGATTTCATATCAAGATACGGCAAAAACGGCAGACATATCCGAAGTGTGCTTTACGGCGCAAACAATATCTCCCTTGTAAAATTCCTAAACCAAAGCGGCATCAGAACCATAACAAGAGATGATGGCAAAATATTTCCCGAAAGCCTCAAGGCTTCCGAAATACTGAATATGCTTACAGACAGATCCGAGGCAAACGGCTTCAGACTTCTTCTTAAACAGAATGTAACGGATATTACCTGCAGCGGCAGCGACAATACCTATACCATCAAAACCGAAAGCAGCTCATTTAATACAAAAAAACTGATTATAGCTGCAGGCGGTATGTCTTATCCCAAGACAGGCTCAGACGGCTCAATATATGCGCTTATTGAGAAGCTGGGAATACCTGTGATACCTGCAAAGCCTGCTCTTGTTCCTGTCTACACACATGGCTATGCCTACAAAAGCCTTTCGGGCATTTCATTTAAGGATGTGCAGGTGCGGCTTCTTGAAAACAACCGCGAAATCGTTTCAAAGACAGGTGACATACTTCTTACACACAGAGCATTCTCAGGCCCTGCTATACTTGACATATCAAGATACGCCCAAAAAGGTCATGAGCTTGAAATAAACTACATATATCCTGTTTTGCCTCGCGAAGCTTCCGATATGGTTAAATCAGGTCTTCAGGGCAACAGCAGGCAGCTTCACACATATATATCACGCATATTCAAAATCCCCGACGCATTCGCCGCAAGGGTAATAGAAGGCGCAGGAATATGCCCTGATATGAAAACTTCCTGCACAGAGGGTGATGAAATATCAAAAATAGCAGAAGCCCTCACCTGCCACAGATATGCCGTAAGCGGCACAGGAGGTTTTGGCGAGGCTATGGTTACCGCAGGCGGTGTATCGCTTGATGGAATAAATATCAGGAATATGGAGGCAAAAAACCACAGCGGTTTATTCTTTATAGGCGAGATTTTAGATGTTGACGGTGATACGGGAGGGTTTAACCTGCAGTTTGCCTATTCATCAGCTGCGGCAGCTGCTAAAAACAAGAAACAGCACAAAAATACAGAGTAGGTTTCTCTGTCTCAAAATCACTGCAGAAACATTTCCAGATAGTGATTGACAAGACTTCTGTCAAGCTCGTCTTTGATATCCTCTAATGAGTAATACAGAATTTTGCCTGCTTTGGTGCTGTTGCCTCCGTATTTTTTACGGAACTGCGCCGGTGTGCAGTTATACCATTTCTTAAATGCACTGTAAAAATACTTGACATCCGAAAATCCGCACTCCTCTGAAATCTGCACTACGGTCCTGTCGGTATCAAGCAGCAGCGGCTCTGACATATTGGCTCTCCTGTAGGAAAGCATATTTCTGAATCCCACCGAGATTTTTCTTAAATACTCAGACACATATCCGGTAGTCAGATTAAGCTCCTGCGCAAGGTCTTTTACTGTTATGCTCTCTGTAAAATGCTCGTACATATATGAGTTGATTTTGTGGTATCTGTCCATAAGCTCATCTGTTACATCGTCAGGATTTACATACCAGAAAAACAGTATATCAAATCTGCTTATGAAGATTCTGACTATCCTTTCTGTTATATCATTTATCCTGCATGGGTCAGGCTCTCCTGTGTCAGTCAGATATTTGAGCAGCGAAACAAGCGTGCCTTTGAGCTGTCTGAAATCGGCTCTTTCGAGGTTAGCGCCTATTCCCTCGCACACAAACAGAATGGATGTGATAAACGGATATTTTGCTTCAAAGCTGTTAAGGTCGATATAAAAGGATATGCATATGTTATCCTCTCCGTCACACAGATAATATGCGTCTTTGTCTACGGATACAAATTCTCCGGCTCTGATGGGTATATCCTCATATCCGTATGACAGAGTAATCTCTCCTTTGAGGCAGAATATTATTTCAAGCATATTTTCATCGTGAAGCTGAGTCGGTATTCTGTCTGCCGAATATATGCTGATGCCAAGGGGCGTGTCCTTAAATCTGTTTATTTTTCTTTTTTCTGACATAACTCTCACCTGCCCTGTCTGTTAGATATATGATATTCTGTCATATGTTTTTCGTCAAGAACCAATTTGTCTCTATAAATAAAAGAACCCCTGAAGGTTCTCTGATATATAATATTCGGGCAGGCTGTAAGCCGGGTTCTGTATCAGACAATCATCTATCTAGGCCTGCTGTCACCAGCAGGCTCAAGCGACCCACCAACCCGGACAGCGACGGGCAGCCGCCTTTTGTGTCCGCTTTTGGTCTTGCTCCGAATGGGGTTTACACGGCCAGTATGTTACCATACTGCCGGTGAGCTCTTACCTCACCATTTCAACCTTGCCACAGCCAAGCTGTTTCGGCGGTATGTTTCTGTTGCACTTTCCTTAAGGTTACCCTCACCAGACGTTATCTGGCATTCTCGCCCTGTGGAGCCCGGACTTTCCTCACGCCTTAACGGCCCGCGATTGTCTGCCTGCCCGAATAATATCAAATTTTTTCAAAAGGATTTATATCCACACTGCTTATGATAAAATCCACTTCCGTAAATTCGTTTGAATACATCAGCTCCGTAAATGCCTCCGGAAATATCCTCTCCGTACCGAAATGTCCCGCGTCTATAACGCACATTCCCATTTCTCTGGCATTAACAGCCTCGTGATATTTAACATCACCTGTGATAAACACATCACAGCCGTTCATCATTGCAGGTTCTATGTATTCGGAACCTGCGCCGCTGCATATTCCCACTTTGCCGACAGGAGTATCAGGCTCACCTGTAATGCTGATAAATCTGTCATCTATTCCAAGTCCGCAGGCCAGCTTGTGTGCAAGCTCCGCAAGGCTCATCTGAGAGCATATGCCCGCTCTTGTGATTTCATCCCCGCAGCCGTCTACAAAAAGAGGAGCTGTTTCGTCAAGGTCGAGGATATCGGCAATATAGTCATTGTTGCCTCCATGAGCCCTGTCAAAGTTCGTATGCATCGAATAGACCGATATTCCGTTGTTTATAAGGTCGATGATGTATCTGCCCTTAACCTCATCGGCATCAATGCTTTTGATGCCTGTAAACATGAGGGGATGGTGAGTTATAATCATATCGGCCTTTTCTCTTACTGCCTCCTCTATAACCTCAAAGGTTATCTCAAGCGCCACAAGAGCTCTTCTGATTTCTCTGTTGCCGCAGTTTATCTGCACTCCACTGTTATCCCATGTTTCCTGCGTTTGTTCGGGAACTATGCTGTCCAGTCTGTTGATAATATCATAAAGTTTCATCTAAAATCCCCTCCAGATATTCTATGTTCTGATTTACAATAATCTGTTTACTGTTATCTCTGCTTGATCTGAGCTTATCCGCTATGTTTTTTTCTGAGTCCAGCCTTCTCTGTATAAATTCTCTGCCCAGAGGGTCACATTTGAGCCACACCGGAACTTCGATGCGTATATCATCTTCTGCAAGCGATGAGAAATACGACAGGTTTTGCTGAAGGCAGGCAATGTTTGCGCCGCGTACTGTCACTGCTGTTATTATATTGCATATGAATCTGCCCTCTCTGACAAGTCTGTCGCCTGTAATACTGAGGCCGTTTGCAAGCAGCCAAAATCTGAGTCTGCCTGCCGATATTCTCGGCTGCAGCACATATTTTCTGATGCTCATGGTCTTGGCTATGTCATGCGACATAATCTGAGTCATCAGTATACCACCCATACCGGCAATCACAACGGTATCCACCTCTCCTGCATCAAGCACCTCAAGGCCGTTTCCGAGTCTCAGATCAAATGTCCTGCCGGGGTACAGCGTACTGCAGTTATCCCGCGCCTTGTCAAGCGAGCCTTTGCTGACATCTGCCATTATGACCTTGGGGCATATTCTGTTTTCCCACAGATAAACAGGCAGAAATCCGTGGTCTGTACCTATGTCGGCCATTGTTTCCCCTGTATTTATCTCATCTGCTATCATCTGCAGTCTGTCTGTCAAAGCTATCATTTATTCCAGGTAATCCTTTAATTTCTTGCTTCTGCTCGGATGTCTGAGCTTCCTCAGCGCCTTTGCCTCTATCTGCCTTATTCTCTCTCTTGTAACGTCAAACTGCTTGCCTACTTCTTCAAGAGTTCTTGCTCTGCCGTCATCAAGTCCGAAACGGAGCTTTAATACTTTTTGTTCTCTCTCTGTAAGCGTGTCAAGCACCTCTACAAGCTGCTCCTTGAGCATTGAAAATGCCGCAGCCTCTGCAGGAGCCGGAACCTCCTCGTCAGGAATAAAATCGCCAAGATGGCTGTCCTCTTCTTCTCCGATAGGAGTTTCAAGGGATACAGGCTCCTGGGCTATTTTTAATATTTCTCTTACTTTTTCTTCGGAAATACCCATTTCCTCTGCGATTTCCTCAGGCAGCGGTTCGCGTCCGTATTCCTGAAGCAGCTGTCTTGAAACTCTTATGAGCTTGTTTATGGTTTCAACCATATGAACGGGTATTCTGATGGTCCTTGCCTGATCCGCTATGGAGCGTGTGATGGCCTGTCTTATCCACCATGTTGCATATGTGGAGAATTTGTAGCCTTTTCTCCAGTCAAACTTGTCTACAGCCTTGATAAGACCAAGGTTTCCCTCCTGTATAAGGTCAAGAAACAGCATCCCTCTGCCTACATATCTTTTGGCAATGCTGACCACAAGCCTCAGATTGGCTTCACACAGCTTTTTCTTTGCTTCCTCGTCACCGTTTTCCATTTTTTTGGCAAGTTCTATTTCCTCATCTGCCGAAAGCAGAGGAACTTTGCCTATTTCCTTGAGGTACATTCTTACAGGGTCATCAACTGTAATTCCTTTTGGGAGCGAAGCCTCAAGATCAACATTTCCGTCCTCTACAACTATATCGTCATCATGTCCGATGTCCTCAACATCAAGATTCATAAGCTCTGTATCGTCAGGCTCAACTTCGATATCATCATGTCTGATTTCCATTTCTGACTCAATCTCAATGCCGAGGTTCATTATTTTTTCGTACACATCATCAATAAAGTCCTTGTCCATGTCAAGGTTTCCTATTATTTCTGAAATCTCACCGTATGAAAGCTTGCCGCCTTTGCTTTTTGCTTTTTCTTTGAGGAGAGCGATGCACTCTTTCTTTTTGTTTTCATCTGCTTCATTATATGCCATATGATTTTTATCCCCTTTCTTTCATCTGCTGCATCAGTTTTTGTATTTCCATCTGTTCTGTCATAAGCTGCCTTATTTTTTCCTGATTTTCGGTTTCTTCGGCAAGCTCTATTATTGTGTTTATTTCTTCATATCTGTCCCGGAGTTTTTCTATTTCCAGGGTAATAATACAGTCTTCGAGTATTTTCTGATCCTTGCCGCCAAGAGACACATTCTCCACTATGCTCCTGAATACTTCCGCGCTGCCTTCGTCAATGCTGTCTGCGAGTTTGTTTATATCTATTTCCTCTCCGTCTGTATACATTGCTTTAATACTGCTGAATATATTATCGCCTGCGGTGCTTCTGAATATGTAACTGTAAGGCAGTATTGTTTCAAATGTCCTGCTGTCATTTATAATCAGTTTTATGAGGTTTTTTTCCATTGGAGATATGCTGTCTGCAGGCTTCTCCTGCCCGGCTCTGCTACGCTCTGCACGTTCGTTTTTATTATTGCCGCGAAACTCAAGCCTTATAGCGCCCTCTGATATTTTTGCCTCCGCAGCTATTTTTCTGATGTATATGTCTCTTTCGGCAGGGCTTAAATTCTGAAGCGCCGCCACGGTTTCTTTTACAAATTCGATCCTGCCGTCGGTTTCATCGAGGTTGTAACGGTTTTTGAGAATATCTATTTTGTAGTCCGCATACGACAGTGCGCTGTCTGCAAGCTCTAAAAAAGCCTGTCTGCCTTTTTTCTTTACGAATTCATCGGGATCCTTGCCGTCTGTAACGTGCAGCACCTTTGGTTTGCAGCCTTCATTGTAAAGTATATCTATGCCTCTCAGCGCCGCAGCCTGTCCCGCACTGTCCGAATCGTAAGACAGCACAACGTTTCTGGTATATCGTTTGAGCATCTTTGCCTGATTTTCGGTAAGCGCAGTACCAAGAGATGCAGCTACGTTTCTGACACCGCTCTGATAAAGCGATACCACATCCATATAGC
>CAVJEY010000085.1:0-1808 GCA_963648745.1 Christensenellaceae bacterium Phil1 | reverse complement strand
ATTTTTTGATGGTTTCATAGCTGATACCTCTGTTTTTCATGTATATGTATCCCGGACTCCCTGCATCTGCCATGTTCCTGAAGAAAAACCTCGCAGCAAGCCTGTTTATTTCATACATACGGTCTTTTTTTTCGCTGCTGCGGCTGCCTGTCTGTTCGAGCTTTACTCCGTATTCCTTTGCAAGCTTTTCGAGGGCTTCCCTGAAATCCAGATTGTAGTAGCGCTTTACAAATTCAAACACATCGCCTGAGGCTCCGCAGCCGAAGCATGTAAAAATCTGTTTTGTTTCGGAAACAACAAAAGAAGGTGTTTTTTCGTTATGAAACGGACAGAGTCCCTTGTAATTGCTCCCTGCTTTTTTGAGGGTTACAACCTGTCCTATTACATCCACGATATTGCACCTGCTTTTAATTTCTTCAAAAACATTTCCGTAAACAGACATTCTTACCTCCTGCGAAAAAATCACATATTCTTATTCGACAAAACAATGCCTGTTCCTTTTTTTTGTTTCAAAAAATATATTAAATTTACCGCTTATTTTTCAAACAGCTTTTCGTACATCATTATCGAGTATCTGTCTGTCATGCCTGCCACATAATCCTTGACCATCTCATCTGTGCCGAATTCGGGTATAAGCTGTCTGTAATCCTCAGGCAGCCTGTCAGGGTTATCCATAAAATACTCATAAAGAGACACTATTATCTGCTCAACCTTCATAAGCTGCTCTGTTTTTTTGACCTTTTCGTTGTGATACACATTTACAAACATAAAATTGCGCAGCTTATCCATATAGTGTCTGCATTCCTCGCTCTGCGATATGAAATCTCTGCCGGAATTGTTCTCTATCATATCCGTAACAAGTGTGTCTATGCGCTTGCCGTGAGTGTCCCCAAGATATCTGATGCATTCGGCCGGCAAATCCTCTCCGGATATGACACCGCTTCGCAGCGCATCGTCTATATCGTGATTTATATAGGCAATTCTGTCGCTTATCTTCACGATCTGTCCCTCAAGAGTAAACGGTACTCCCCTGCCTGTATGGTTTAATATGCCGTCTCTTACCTCTTCTGTAAGATTCATTCCGCGCATACCGTTGTGACTTTCAAGAACGTCTACAACCCTCAGGCTCTGTACATTGTGCGAAAATCCGTCAGTATGTATGCTGTCTAAAACAGCCTCTCCGTTGTGCCCAAACGGTGTGTGTCCAAGGTCGTGTCCCAAAGCGATGGCCTCTGTAAGATCTTCATTTAAAGCAAGCCCCCTTGCGATGGTTCTGGCTATCTGAGACACCTCAAGCGTATGAGTAAGTCTGGTCCTGAAATGGTCGCCTTCGGGCGCCAGAAACACCTGTGTTTTGTGCATCAGTCTTCTGAACGCCTTGGAATGAAGGATTTTATCTCTGTCTCTCTGAAATTCTGTCCTCAATCTGCATTTTTCCTCTGCGCGTGCTCTGCCTCTTGAAGCATCCGACTTTGCGGCTGCCTCGCAGTAAATCATATATTCTCTTTTTTCAAGGTCTTCTCTTAATATCATTTTTGTATCCTCTGTATATGCCTGACTGCAGGCGCGATTATCGTTTCCAGTGCCTGCGATATGTTATTATTATCACACAGTATCACCCGGCCTGCAAGTGTTAAAGCAATTATTCAAGGGCAATCTCTTAAAATTCCCTGCTGCACAGCAAACCACACTGTTCAGGAAATTTA
The DNA here is from genome assembly GCA_963648745.1 of Christensenellaceae bacterium Phil1. Classification (GTDB taxonomy): domain Bacteria; phylum Bacillota; class Clostridia; order Peptostreptococcales; family Anaerovoracaceae; genus UMGS973. Next base: position 102 of record CAVJEY010000085.1, on the reverse strand, counting down.
TATGCCTTTTCCTTTGACCTTTTATCACATAATAAAAACAGCCAATCCATATTAAACCGACTGTTCAAATCCACCTTGACCAAGGTAATTATATTATAGTTT
>CAVJEY010000084.1:0-9545 GCA_963648745.1 Christensenellaceae bacterium Phil1 | reverse complement strand
TTGGTGCGGATAAAGGGATTCGAACCCCCATGATGTTACTCACACGGACCTGAACCGTGCGCGTCTGCCAATTCCGCCATATCCGCAGATGGTAGTCCTACCGGGAATCGAACCCGGGTTACCGCCGTGAGAGGGCGGTGTCTTAACCTCTTGACCATAGGACCAAATACTCTAATATTATACTATAAATTTTCAAGATTTCAAGGGCTAAATTTAATATATTCCCAAATGTTTTTGTGTTTTTTTGCTTCTTCCCTGCAAAGGTAACTTCCACTGTAAAAGGCCGGGCAAAAATACCCGGCCTAAAAACAGGTTATATATCATCCTCCGGCGCGTTTTCACTGAAGGTCATTTTCTTGGTAGTCTTGAAGCCCTTTGTTGATATCGCAAGATAGACAAAACCTATAACAGTCCAGACACCTCCAAGAAGCAAAGCAAACTTACCGAGGTTTAGCCATATTGCGAAACAGACTATTGCACCAATCGCAGGAGCTATAAGATAGCTGCATATGTTCCACAGTCCGGAATTTTTCTTCTGGTTGACAAAATAATACTTTATTACAGCCAGGTTTACAATAGTGAATCCGGCCAGCGCCCCAAAGTTAATAACAGACGATATTGAAAGCAGATCGGTCAGACTTGCTACAACAGCCGCTAAAATGCCAAGGAACAATATGTTCTTTGAAGGAGTCTTGAACTTCGGGTGAACATGAGCAAAGAATTTCTTAGGAAGAACTCCATCTCTGCCCATACCATAAAGCAGCCTGCTGGCAGAAGTCTGCGCAGCAATACAGCATGTAACACATGTTACTACATATATGCCGGTCCAGATATATCCCAGAACCGTGCCTCCAATATGTGCAATCAGTTCCGTTGATGCAGTATCAGGATCAACAAAATCTTTCCAGCCTGTAGGCCATGCCAGCTGCATCACATATGAATAAATTACAAAATACAGCCCCATGCCTATTGTAATGATAATGATTGCTTTGCCGACATCTTTTTTCGGATTGATCGCTTCTTCCGAAAGAGTAGTAACCGCATCACAGCCCAAAAAGCACATAACAAGAATTGATGCCGCACCTATTATGCCGCTCCAGCCTACTTCCTGAAATTCTTCGTGGCTGTAAATTCCTCTTATATCAAGAAGCGTGGCTTCGCCGCCGCCAAGGCATATGTATCTCAGCATAAGAACAAAAAATCCGATCATAAATATTGCCGCAATTATAACAAAGAAGTTGTTTACTTTAGCCATAATATCAACGCCAATATACTGAACAAGCGTCAGAACCGCACAGCTGACAAGAACAAACACCCATGCAGGTATTGCCGGAATTAAAATGTTCATATAAAGCCCCAAGAGCAGATAACTCAGGCAGCCAAGCAAAGCATAATCTATAAGCATTACCCATCCGGTCATAAATCCCAGATTAGGGTTAAACACCTTTGAGGCATATGTGAATGCCGAACCCGTTTCCGGATAGGCACGTACCATTTTGGCATAGCTGAAAGCAGTAAAAGCCATTGCAACAGTTGCGATAGCATATGCCAGAACGATCATGCCGTGTGTCATCTGGGCAGTTATGCCCATATATGTCATTACAGTTGACAAAGACATCTGTGCAAGCCCGAAGATTACCAGCGAGCCCAGCCCCAATGTCCTCTTTAATTTTTCATCGCTCATCTTACTGAATCCTTTCCCGAAATATGAGTCGGTATGAAAGATTTTTGCATGATTAAATCCTGCTCTGCAATCATCTTCCATCCTCAAACTCATACCGTAATTATATTTGTTATTCCGTTTATGCGGAAATCAAATCACATAAAGAAAACTCACTCTATTTGTTTATTCTCCCCGACTGCTTTCTTTCTTTCTTGGCAAGTATTGTATCATAGTCCATCCTGCTCATATCATTAAAGTCAACAGCCTGTCCTTCCTTGAATACACACATAATATTTTCATATTTGACATTGTTAATGTCTTCAAGAGGATTTTCTTTGAGAAGCAGCAGATCCGCATCTTTTCCTGTTTCAATGGTGCCTTTTCTGTCATCGATTCTCAAAAGCTCAGCTCCGTTTATGGTTGCGGCAAGAAGAACCTCTGAATCAGTCATTCCCGCATTTTTCAATTCGTACATTTCATTGTGGGTGTACATACCGTAAGGAGTAAGCTTGCTGCAGAATGAATCAGCGCCTACGCCTATTTTTATACCTAAACCTTTTGCACGCTTAAAGCTCTTCTGAATACGATCTATTTCTTTTGCTCCGAGAGTATCTCCCACACATCCTGTCAGATCTCTTTCTTTAGGAGGGTCAAACTGTTCATACCAGTCTACATAAAGTCCGATTGTAGGAACCAGCGTAATCTCAGGATTTCTTTTTTCAGCAGGAAGTTCCTTTTGTCTTGCCTGATAGGATTTGTACCATTCAACCATTTCCTCGTCGAATTCTTCACCGTGTTCGATACTGTCTACGCCTGCTTCTATGCATCTTTTTATCGATTCCTTATTCTCACAGTGTGCAGCTACCGGAACTCCGAACTCTCTGGCCTCTTCAACCATAACCTTTATTTCTTCCAGAGTATAATGAGTATCTGTTTCTTTTTCCCAGTCATTGATACCGCCGCCGGAAGCCCAGAGCTTGATGGTTCTGGAGCCTTCTCTCAAAACCAGACGACATGCTTTTCTGACTTCATCAGTTCCATCGGCTATGATGCCCCACGGATGATGTTCTTTTACAAAATCCTGCGGGAAATGTATGCTGTCTGCATGTCCTCCGGATCTTGTCAGCCCTCTTCCGCAAGGTATGATAGTCGGACCCTGCATGAAGCCTCCGTCAATGACGTTTCTCAGATATATGCCATAGCGTGAAATATCTCTGACACTTGTAAATCCGTGGCGCAGGCTCTGCTGGCACTGCTCGACTGATCTCATTGCCTGTTCAAAATCATTCTCACAGACCCAGTCCTTGTCACTTGATTCATATACTCCGCCGTAGTGAACATGACAGTCAACAAGCCCCGGAATCATAAATGCACCCTTCGCATCTATAACAGCTTCTGATGACGGATTTATTGCTGCTGATTTACTCGGTTTTATATCTGCTATTTTTCCGTCTTTAATATAAACTGTCTGAGCCGGTTTGACCTCACATCTGTTATTGGCACAGTCAATCAGATTTACATTGGTAATGGCATATCCGCCTTCCTGTGAACATATATGTTTTAAGTTTGTACTAAGCATTGTAATCCTCCTTCCACTACAATTGCAACGAACTGAATTTTCCTAAATTATACTCATACACAAATCCAGTCTCAACGGTTAGCGTGTTTTGATTTCGAATTATTATGTCTTTTTGTAATATTTCGATAGCAAAATGAACACATTTATGCTATAATAATCGATAAATATGTTTTTATTATCATTGCAGGAGGTGGGTTAAGTGAATAAAGACAAAGTTTTCTTTGATTTTGGTTTGCCTTTAGCTGTAGAACTGGGCAGACCTGATGAAACTCCATCGTTAATTCTGAGAGAGCACATAACGGTAATACTTGTTATTGAAGGTGACATTCTCTTTAACAGCATACGCTGCAGAGATATATACAGAGAAGGTGATATGTTTATACTCGAAAGCAACAGCCCTCTGGAAATCTCAAGCACCACCGGAAGACCGGCAGCGATTCTTCTCCTGTCTTTTGATATGTCATATTTTTCTTTGAAGCATCCATATATATCTGCAGCAGCTTTCAGGCAGTTCCCGGGAGCAACCGGCAAAGCGCTTTTAGAAAAAATACTAAACATTGCCATATCAGTCCTTGATTTTGAGTCCGAAAAATATGCTGTCCTGAAAACAGAATCGAGTGCTTTACTGACAGAGCTTGTAAGATCTCATCAGTTTTATTCCGGTCGCCTCATACAGGAAGCGGATGATAAAAACCAGCTTTGGGAATATAACAGTTTTATGGAAAGCCTGATGAATTACATAGGGTGCAATTACGACAGCATGTCAACACTCAACTCCTTTGCAGCCGAGTGTCATTTGAGTCCCAATTATCTTTCTCACAGAATTAAAAAAATAAGCGGGAAGACTTTTCAGGAAATCCTCTCATTTATCAGGTGTATTAAATCTCAGGAATTTCTTCTTGCCGACAATTGCAAAATAAGCAGGCTGGCTCTGGATATGGGGTTTTCCTCGTCAAAATATTACATAGAAAATTTCAATAAATATTTTGGACTGACACCGCTTCAGTACAGAGAAACTCTACTCGGCAAAAGGCATAAGAAACTGGAGTATAACAAGAATCCGGAAGCGATACTTTCATTGCTGAAAATTTTTACGGATATTAACGACATCAGCATTTATCCTCTTAAAGACACCATGTTCACGCACAATACCTGCGATATTACAACCAACCTGGGCAGCTATGTCAATGTGCTTTCTGATATGGGACGGGTCAGCAGCATCAGATCCCCCTTAACGGAAACAGCCCATGAGGTGTTTGACGAGCTGCACAAAAATTTCAGAATATCGGTCATTACAATTGATGTTGAGACCTCTCTAAAAGGCATCGAGCCCGGAGCGCTTTTTACAGTTTCGAGGAATATCAATTCTCTGCTTAACCTTGGTTTTACAGTGGCTCTTGAAACAAAAAATCTATCAGCACAGACCGTAAAGCTGATAGCAGATTTTTTTGAATTTCATTCCAAGCTGTACAGAGATAATATCTCAATAATCAAAGTTCTCATAAGAATGAATCTGCCCGAAAGCCAATTGGAGCACATCAAAAAAGCCGTTTCTTCAGATCTTCTTAAAATGGTCGGGTTTAACATTGAAGTAATCACTGCCGGCACATATATGAATGACATAAACTATATAAACGAAATATATGATTCACTTCTTCTGACTCCTTTTGCCATGGATGAGCTTTTCAATCCGCAAAACTGGAACAGAGAAATAGCTTTTTCGTTAATCGATGAAATCAACATACAGGGTATGTTTCTGAAAGGCGGCAATGGTCTGCTTGCCTGGAACGGCATAAAAAAGCCATGGTGGTATGCATACATTATGGTTTCAAAGCTTTATGGAACAATCACAGACAAGGGAGATGACCATATAATCACAAATGACAACGACAGGATAGCGATACTGACTTTTAACAAGTGCGGTCAGGAGGGCAATATGCTGAGTACAATCAAAAATGCATCACAGCTTGATGAAGCTATTGAAGCCGGCAAAAATATGCGAAGAGAGCACAGCTTTCATCTGACAAATATATACGGAAAAATCAAAGCTACTCATTACTCTCTCAACAAAGACGCCTGTCTTTACTCAAAGTGGGCAACTTTGAACTTCAAAGAATCAGTTACAGGAGAGGAAGAAAACATAATGTCCACCGTCTGCCATCCCGATATAAGCTTTCAGATACTGGAGGCGGAAGGTGAACTTGATATAACTACCGTCGAAGACACCTTCGGAGTCTCACTTGTTGTGCTGGAAAAAATCTGAATCCCGATTCAAAAACCGGCAGATTTTTTCACATGGCAATGGTTAAGGCTATCATAACCTGCGCTATGTAATAGGTAATAAGGTTTGCGGCATTGTACCAGCTGCGTATGGTTTTGCCAAACTGGGCAAGTATATAAAGTATATCGCTTATCATAAATATGAGGGCTCCCGCTGCCAGCAGCTTTGTAAATTCCGATACTCCTGTCATAATCATAAGCCCCGCAGCAAAGGAGAATGTGGAAATCATAATAACGAAGTAGATTATGCCAAGAGGTTTGAGTTCTTTTTTGACATCTGTATTTCTCAGCAGTGCCGTAATGATTATCGGGCACAGCACAAGCGACAGAGGAAGCGCCGCCATATATACTCTGCCGGCTGTGATTACGGCTGCCGCTATATATACAGCGTGTCCTGCAAAGAAAAAGGCTGTTCCTGTCCTGAGGCATATTTCATCGTATTTTGACGATACAAACCGGAGATTGAGAAAAAAATCACCTGCACAGCCCAGCGCAAGGCCTGTAATTATAAGGCGGGCGTAGGCACCACCACCTGCAAGATGCGCACAGCGGACTCCAAGGTACACAAACACCAGAGATGCCAGAGTTTTGAGAATCACCGCCGGTATGTATTTTTTCATATAGTCTGTAACTACAAAGGCTATATCTATCGCAAAGCCTGTCACTATTACCGCCGTCAGAGTCATATTGTCCCTCCTAAAAAACAAACTGTATCATAAGCATATAGCAAATCGTTCCCGCCAGTATCGAAAGCAGCATATTGTGTTTCCACCTGTGCAGCAGAAGCACCAGAAACACCGATACCATTTCGGGTATTCCATGGCTGCCGCTGACAAACGACACGCCTTTGAGACAGTATATCACAAGCATACCCATTATCGCATAGGGAAGCACATCGCCAAGATAAAGTATTACTGCCGGAGGTTCTTTTCTGAATATGATAAACGGAGCAAATCTTATGGCTATTGTAACTGCCGATGCAACCCCTATAACAGCCAGTGCATATATGTTATCTGTCATCTGTCTCCTCCTTTTTTATCCATGGTTTTTCTATGAGAAGCAGTACCGTAATCCCTGCCATTGCAGGTATCAGGAAGCTGTCCTTACCGAATATGAGAAGTGATATGACCGAAATGCCAAGTCCCGTAACCGCCGGCAGGTGCTGCTTTGTTTTTTCCCACTGCTCTGCAAATATTACCGTAAACAGCGCCGTCATCGCAAAGTCTATGCCTGCAGTGTCAAAGGTTATGGCGCTGCCTATAAGCCCGCCTATAACGCTGCCTGTCACCCAGTAGATCTGATTAAAAAGCGATACAAAAAAGCAGTATTTTTTCTCGTCCACACCGCCGGGCAGATCGGGTGAGCATACCAGTGAAAATGTTTCGTCCGGCAGAGCATATATGACATACGGCTTCACTCTGCCTATGTTTTTGTATTTTTCAAGCATGGCAATTCCGTAAAACAGATGCCTCAAATTCACCATGACTGTCATTATCGCGGCTGTCACAAGACCGGCGCCTGAGGTTATGAGGTTTATGACCACAAACTGCATTGAGCCCGCATATATGCCTATACTCATAAGAGCAGCCCACCACCAGCCGTAGCCCCTGCTTTCGAGAAGTACTCCGAAGGCTGCACCTATCACAAGGAAGCTTGCCATTATCGGTATTGTTACTTTGAATGAATATTTAACTGTTGCCTTATCTCTCATATATACCTCGTTATAAATAATAGTTCATTACAAGTGCCACTGCTTTTTGTGTGCCTGTGTTTTTGTAGATGTGTTCATTGTCTGCCGTAAATTCTATGGCATCGTCCTTATTCAGAACATACTGCTGTCCCTCAACCGTGATTTCAAGCTGTCCCTGAAGCAGCATGACATATTCCGCTGATTTGGCAGGATGCCCCATCGATGTATGGCTGCATCCCGCTTCAATCTCTGTCTGAAACCATTCAAAATTGCGCGACGGTGTACCGGCAAAATAGCAGTACATCCTGTAGCTGCCTCCGTCATCTGACTGAGCCACTGTTTTAGCTCTGGTAACCACCTCTATCGTACCTTTTGTCTGCTCAAACAGCGCAGAGTACGGAATATTAAGACCTCCTGCTATTTTCCATATTGTATTGACCGTAGGATTGGCCTCGCCTTTTTCAATCTGTGAAAGCATCACCTTGCTTATTCCCGAAAGCTCGGCAAGGCGGCTCAGACTCAGGTTTCTCTCTGCTCTGAATTTTTTAAGATTTGCTGCTATTATCTGATTGATATCCATATGCACCTCGCAAAATATATCTAACGTTTGTAAATTATATTTTATTATACCCGCACAGCAAAAACATTGCAACAAAAAAACACGCAGGCGAATGAACTGAATTTCATCCGTCTGCACTGTTTGGGCTGTTTGATTCAAATGTTTTACCTGTTACGGGGTCTCGGACTTTTTTCTTCCGTCCGCAAGCTCTGCTGCATATTCATAGCCTTTTTTGTAGGCCTCCAGATTGGCAGATGCCACCGACGCGGAAAAGTTTTCCATTATTTCAGCTTCAACCGTAGGGTAATGGATCTTGGGAAGCAGTTTTGTAAGCGCACCCAGCATTATCATATTCACCGTAAACGGTTTTTCCATCCCCTCGGCCATTTCGGTGGCAGGAATCCTGAAATAGCCGGGCTGCTCTGCCTCAACAAGTGTCGAGTTAATCAGAACAGTCGCATCTTTATTAACGGTATTGATATACCTGTCATAGCTCATCTGATTGAAAGCTATGAACACATCCGCACTGTCAACTTTCATATAGTCTATCTCCTGATCGGATATGACAACCTCCGCCTTGCAGGCTCCGCCTCTTGCTTCTGGCCCGTAGCTTTGTGTCTGCGATATGTTGTAGTTTTCTCCAAGTCCGTAGGCTTTTGCAAGCAGCACCGATGAAAGTATCACTCCCTGACCGCCGGCTCCCGCAAACCTTATATTAATTCTCATTTTGTTTCCTCCGCAACAACATCTATTGCTCCGTCGGGACAGAGCCTTTCACACATTCTGCACACTATACATTCCGCCTCGTTTACAGCCTCCGGCATATTGGTTCCGTAGCTGTTTCTTTTTCGGGATTTTGCAAATACGCCTTTGGGACATATCTCAATGCATATATTGCACCCCTTGCAGCAAACTTTGTCTATATCTATATTAGCCATAACACTAACCTCTCTTTATTCCCTGCTCTGCAAGATTTCTTTCTACCTTATCAATATATTCCTCTGCTGAATCATCGTGCTTCAAAAGGCCTATTCTTATCTTTCCCTGAGGCGCCGGCACTCCGTCTTTGTGAATATATGTCATCTCTCTGTATTTTTTGAGGATTTTTGCCGGTTCTTTTTCGCCGTAAACACTTTTGCCTGCCTGCACAGGACACTGTGAGAGGACTTCAATAAACGAAAAGCCTCTATATGTGATTCCCTCTGCAATAGCCTTAGCCAGCTGAACAGGATGCGCTGTTGTCCATCTTGCCACATAGCCTGCTCCCATAGCCATTGCAAGTCCGCAGCCGTCTATCGGTTCATCTGTGGAACCGTAAGGCGAGGTCTTGGTTATTGCTCCTTTGGGTGTTTCGGGAGATTTCTGTCCTCCTGTCATTCCGTATATCAGATTGTTGACCATTATTACAGTAAGGTCAATGTTTCTGGCAGCGGCGTGAATAAGGTGATTGCCTCCTATCGCAAGGCAGTCGCCGTCACCTGTGAAAACAACTATTTTTTTATCGGGCTGCGCCAGTTTCAGGCCCTCCGCAAAAGCTATCGCTCTGCCATGCATTGTATGAAGACAGTCAAGCCGGTAATAGCATGGTATCCACGAGGAGCATCCTATACCGCTGACACAGGCAACCTCATCCTTAATACCCAGACTGTCAAAGGCTTCCATTGCAGCATACTGCACAATGCCGTTGCCGCAGCCTGCACAAAACAGTGTCGGCAGTGTATCCTGCTTGATATATTTTGCATACAGCTTATTCATTAACACCCACCTCCTTTAA
>CAVJEY010000083.1:6616-9665 GCA_963648745.1 Christensenellaceae bacterium Phil1 | reverse complement strand
CCTATTTTGTGTAATCGTAGAAACCAACGCCTGTTTTTCTGCCAAGCTTGTTAGCTCTTACCATTTTTCTGAGCAGAGGATGAGCTCTGTACTTAGGATCACCGTATTCAGTGTAAAGCACGTCCATAATAGCAAGGCATACGTCAAGTCCTACAAGGTCACCTAATTCAAGAGGTCCCATCGGGTGATTTGCGCCAAGCTTCATAGCTGCGTCAATACCCTCGGCATCGGCAACACCGTCTGCCAGGATTCCGATACCTTCGTTAATCATCGGAATAAGGATTCTGTTTACAACAAATCCCGGAGCTTCTTCTACTTCTACAGGAGTCTTTTTGAGTGCTGCTGTAAGCTCTAAGATTGTGTTCTTTGTTTCTTCTGATGTGGCAAGTCCCTTGATGATTTCAACTAATTTCATAGCAGGAACAGGGTTGAAGAAATGCATACCTATGATTTTGTCAGGTCTGTTTGTAGCTGCAGCAATCTCTGTGATTGATAATGATGATGTGTTGGTAGCGATAATAGCCTCAGGCTTTACCAGTTCATCAAGCTCCTTGAACAGGGCTTTTTTTGCTTCCATGTTCTCTGTAGCAGCCTCAATAATCAGATCTGCGTCCTTAACGATCTCGATATCAGTTGAACCGTGTACTCTGCTGAGTATTTCGTTTTTCTGATCTTCTGTGATCTTTTCTTTTTTGACCATTCTGTCAAGATTCTTGGTTACTGTAGCAATACCGTTATCTACTGAAGTCTGTCTTCTTGCTCTTAAAACAACCTCATAACCGTTCTGTGCCAGTACCTGAATAATTCCGGCACCCATTGTACCTGTGCCTAATACACCGATTTTTTTCATACTGTAATCCTCCTAGATCCAATAGTTGTATATAGCCTGTTAAAAATTAAACATTGTTAAAAATTTAACTCTGTATAAATTATACCTATCCGCCGGCAAAAAGTAAAGAAATATTTTTGCCGCAGCAAACCTGCAACATTTGTGTGCAAAATGCAAATCACTCTGTCATGGTGACGTATTATCTGCACAGCCTGTCTTATATTCTCCTGATTTGTTGAAGCTCCCCGCCCAAAGGAGTACAAATTACTTAAAAAAGGAGATTATAACTATGAACACAAACACAAGAAGTATAAAAATGGTATGCCTTGCTCTGGCAATGCTGATGATACTGGGAGCATATGCAGTAACAAGAGGCACTGTAGGTATGGTAGGCAAAAGCAGCCCGTCAGTACAGCCTATGAGTGTTGTATCATGGTCAATAGGAACTGACAGACCGTCAAGCACTAAGGCCGATGTTGCTGGAATGGCTACAATTTATCCCGAAGCAGAGTATGCTACTATGCGCACTTTTCTCCAGTACAAATCAGGCTCCAACTGGTACAATGTAACCTCCTGCTCTCCTACAGCTTATACAAATACTGAATACGATACTATTTCTATTGCTGCAGGTGGGATCTTCAAAAATGTTTCTGCCAGTAAAATCTACAGAGGTGCTATAACTATTACTCATAAGGTAGATGGCATTACTTATACAAATAATTACCGCTCATCAAGCTTCTAATCAGGAAGCTTTTATTTTATCTATAATATCAAAAACATCTTGTTCATCAATTTTGCCTATTATATCAATGCTTCCGAAATCTCCATAAACTGTAGCTATAACAACCTCATTATTATCGTCTATGCATATTCTATATCCCTTATACTCACTATAATTTTGACCTCCTTCTATGCCTTTCGTCTCTTGTTTTAACTCGGCATACTTTTTTTGACAAATATATACGCTTTTATCTTTTTTCATGTAGCAATAGTTTGTCCTAAGGGTTTCGTTTTTCTGTTCCTTCACTTCCACACTCACAAACTCCATGCCCTCAGGTACATCTGTAAATGTTATCATCTCAGGGTACTTTTCTTTCAGCTTGTCTATCTTGTCCCACTCGGTTGTCTTGGCTGTTTCAGCCATTACCTCCTGACCCTCTGCATTCTCATCACTGATAATAACACTGTCATTCTGCTCCTCCACCTTGGTCCTGCTGTTTTTATCTGCCTCTGCGGGAGCAAAGCAGCCTCCAACAGCCAGCACTGCGCCCACTACAAGTATAAACGCCGCGGCTGCCGCTGTGATTGTTCTGATGCGCCTTTTTCTCTGCTGCTCTTTTTTGCGCAGAAGCTCCCTTATGTATTCTCTCTCCTCTTTTTCGGGGTCCAGTGCATCATACCCCTCTTTCAGCATCTGTGCAAATTTATCTGTATCCATTATCCCCGCCTCCTTTCTCGCTCTCTGCAATCTCCCTGAGCTTTGCAAGTGCTCTTGCGTGCATACTTCTCACCGTGCTGTAATTCATATCCAGCGCAATTGCGATATCTTTGAGACTCATGTCGTCTCTGTATCTCAGAAGTATTATGCTGCTGTCCTTTGGGCTTAGCTTCATTACAAGCCCTGCAAGGTATTCCTTCTGTTCATTTCTCAGGATTTCATCAAGGGCATCCGGTCCACCTGACGGCAGCTCTTCAATAATCTCCGTCACATCTCTGCCGTCATGCCCGCTGACAAATCTTCTGCTTCTTTTGCACTCTCTTGCATACAGCCTTACTGCCACAGTGGCAAGCCATGGTTTCATTTTTTCCGGATTGCGCAGCCTGTGCAGTTTTTCATAACCCTGAAATATGGCTTCCTGTGCGATTTCCTCCTGCATATCAGGGTCTGCGCCGCAAACTGCAAGAACTCTTTTCAGATATCCGCTGCAGCCTGCAAGCATATCGCACAGCTCATCTCTGCCCGGTCTATTTTTCTTCATCATAATCTTCCAGCGGCTTTCCTTTTAACAGTCTGCAAACCTGATCCATTATTTTCAGCTCTCCGTCGTTATATTCTCTGAGGGTGCTGAATATGTTGTTTTTTACTGCCTGCCGTTCTATGCCCTGTCCCGGTCCCTCCTCATCAATAAAGCCTTTGAGAATATAGTCTGTTGTCAGGTCAAGCGCCTCTGAAAGTCTTACAAGAGTTTCGGTTGACATGCCCTTGGCGCCGTATTCTAT
>CAVJEY010000083.1:0-5740 GCA_963648745.1 Christensenellaceae bacterium Phil1 | reverse complement strand
TTTTTCGGCATTAAGATGGATGCTCTGCTTACCGCAGACAACAAAACCCTTATAGGGAATATGCTTTTGTACAACTCCATGACTCACATAGAGCATGAGCTGCTCACAGCCTTTGCCTCTCTTTCGGATTACAGCAAGGGCAGGCTGCTTGAGAGAGCCTACATACTCCACGAGGAGGAGGCAGAGTTTTTCAAAGAGCTTGGCTACGGTAAGGAAAAATAGGGAGAAAAAAACCACAGCACAGGCTGCGGTTAAATGAGAATACTGATAAGTGATATTGCTGCGGGTATGCTCGCCATAGATAAGACAGTGCTTAAAAACAGCGCTCTGCTTGAAAGCTCCTGATCCTGTCCTTCCTGCTCCGCCAGCATTGACACCGTTGCGGCTACAGGGAAACAGCTGCCGAGCACTATAACTGATTTCATAAGGCTGTCTACAGGCAGCAGTATCGTCACAAGATATGTAAGCACAGGTACAAACACCAGTCTGTTGAGAGAGGTTTCAACAACCAGTCTGTCTCTGATGATGTCCGCAGGGCTGCTGCCGGTAAGTGATGCGCCTATGAATATCATAGCCATCGGGGTTGCCACATTGCCTATGCTTGTAAGGTATGTGTCTATCGCAGTTCCCTCAAAGTCTATGCCAAGCAGCGCTATGGCAAATCCTATGAACAGAGCCAGTATGTTCGGGTTTACAAGGACTTTGAAAAACCCGCGCAGGACTCCTGTCACCGTGGTTTTCGGTCTGTCTTTGGCGTTTCTTCGCAGCAGGAGCAGTCCGTATGAGAAGAAATAGAAATTCATTGCCGCATTGTGAGCCAGCATCAGAAGCAGACCCTGTTCACCGAAGAATATGAGAGCTACCGGGAAACCCATAAACCCGTTGTTGGGGCTTGACATTGCCATCTCCGCAACATTGCTGCTGCTCTCCGGGAAGTTCCTGACTCTGCAGTACAGATATGAATATATGCTGTATACCGCAAACATCCCGCAGCTGATGGCAAAGGTCACAAGAAACGAGCGCATAAGCTGACCGCTCATATCAAGCGTCCCTATATTGTGAACTATCATGCACGGATAGGCAAAATATACGATGAACCTGTTAAGTCCATGGTTCATCGCATCGTCTATGATATTGAATTTTCTAAAGAAATATCCTGTAAATACTATGGCAAACAGAACAAAAAACTGTCCGTACATAAGGCCTCCTATCCAAGATAAAGGTTTGTTGTGGCATAGTCAGGGTCACAGGTAACGTCTATACCTAAGGATCTTACCGCATATTCGTCTCTGTCAGAGAGGATTGCTGTGCAGTGAGCCCTGCAGCCTTTGAGTTCTTTGAGGCATTCAAGCGCTTTTGCGGCCACAGGGTTTGTGGTGGCCGAAACCACAAGTGCGTTGAGGATTTCCTCACAGGTAAGGCTTGTTCTGTCCTGATTGAGGAACTCTGTTTTGAGTCTCTGTATGCCTTCAAGCACATCCGGTGCAATCAGATGCACATCGTCTGCTATGCCTGCCAGAGCCTTAACGGCGTTTAATATCACTGCGCCTGCCGCAACCATTCGTCTGGAGCTTCTGCCTGTGATTATTCTGCCGTCATTAAGCTGTATGGCCATGCCTACAACATTTATATATCTGTCGTCGCAGTTGCGCTTCATTTCAACATAATCTCTTGCAGGCTGTATTACGGTTCTGTCCTCTATCTTCAGATCAAGCTCGTCCATGAGCAGCTTGGCTCTTTCGAGGGACTCTGCTTCTATCTTGCCTTTTTTGTAGTCGCAAAGGGCAATCAGATACCTTCTGATTATCTCCTGTTTTGCGGCCTCTTCGCAGACTTCATTGTCCGTAATTGCAAAGCCTGCTCTGTTTACACCCATATCCGTAGGTGATTTGTATTCGGACTCCTCGCCTGTAATCTTCTCAATAATACGCTTGATTACAGGGAATACCTCTAAATCTCTGTTGTAGTTTACCGCCATTTTGCCGTAGGCTTCAAGATGGAATGAGTCTATCATATTGACATCTCTGAGGTCTGCGGTTGCAGCCTCATAGGCTATATTCACAGGGTGCTTCAGAGGCAGATTCCAGATAGGGAATGTCTCGAATTTGGCATATCTGACCTTGCGGCCTTTTTTGTTTTCGTGATAAAGCTGTGAAAGACAGGTTGCAAGCTTGCCTGAGCCGCCTCCCGGACCTGTAACCACTACAAGAGGCTTTGTAACCTCTATATACGGGTTGGCGCCGTAGCCGTCATCGCTTACTATAACATCGACATCTGTAGGATATCCTTTTGTAAATCTGTGCTTGTAGACTCTGATGCCTCTGCGCTCTAATTTGTTCATAAACATATTTACGGACGGTGTGTCCTCATATCTTGTTACAACCACGCTGTTGATTTTGAGGCTGTGCTTTCGGAATATGTCTATAAGTCTCATAACTTCAAGGTCGTATGTGATTCCGAAATCCTGTCTTGTCTTGCTTGTGGTTATATCTCCCGCATAAATGCAGATTATGATTTCCGCCTGATCGCTCATTCTCTCAAGGAGTTTGATTTTGGCGTTTTCATCAAAGCCGGGCAGTACTCTCATCGCATGCTTGTCGTGAACAAGCTTGCCTCCGAACTCAAGGTACAGCCTCTCCGCATTGCCTTCATTGATACGCTCTCTGATGTGCGCGGTCTGCTCCTCAAGATATTTCTCCGCACTGAAACCGATTTTTTGTAAATTATCCATATTTGCCCGCCTCTCTTTCTTCTCTGTATGTTATTTAGAACAGTGCCGAGCCGAAACACGCCACTGTTGTTATCACAAGTGCTGCTGCCAGTATTACTGCTATTACTTTGGTTGTTTTGTTACTCATAGTTTCACCTCCAGAGTATATTACATGACCTCTATGTCAAGGACGCTTCTTCCCTCGGACAGCCCTACAAGGGCTATGTTGTAGTCTATATTGAGCCTGCCTCCTTTTTCGAAGGAAATGTTGTTGGTAAGACTGTTGGTCGTAACCTCCATCTCAACAGGGCCGAACGGCGTCTGATAATATCCTTCAAACCGTTTGCCTTTTTGGAATTCGATTTTGGTGTCCATCGGGAAGCTTTCGCCGAATCTGAACATTTTAACATTGTCGCCGCTGACTCTGACTGTGGTTTTGCAGCCTTCAAGTCCCGAAAATCTGCTCTCCTCGTATACTATGTATGTCGCGTCTTCCTTCTGATAAATCCTGCCCTCTGTCATAAACTCTATCGTATCGGTGTCGTTATCTATATTCTGAGTGCCTGTTATCCTCAGCATTATATCTTTCATCAGCTGATCGCCTCCAGTATAGCTTCAAGATGAGCCTTGTCAAAATGATATTTTTTGGTGCAGAACTGACAGGTAAGCTCCGCCTGTCCGTCCTCCTCAATTATTGTCCTGAGGTCTTTGGCTCCTATTGTCATCAGAGCCTTTTCGAGTCTTTCGACGCTGCAGTCGCAGTGCCAGTTAATCTCTGCCTCCGCCAGCTTTGAAACCCGGTAGTCCTCCGGCATACTTTTGAATATTTCATTCATCAGTACCTCTGCAATGCCCGACTCCGATTTGCCTGCGCCCTGAGCCTGCACATCTTCGATTATAGAGGTGAGCGGCTTCATATCCGCTATCATGGCCTCCAGCGCATCAACTGCGCCATCCTGTGCATCAGGCAGCATCTGTATGAACATTCCTCCTGCCGCTTTGATACTGCAGTCAACATCTATCTTGACTCCTAAAGCTATGGATGTGTTCTGCTGCTCAGATATATAGTAGTAGGCTGTAAGGTCGTCTGCTATTTCCCCGGAAACAAGATCTATCTGACCCATATACGGCTCTTTGAGACCCATATCCCTGATGACCGTAAGCTGGCCGATTCCGAGGCTGCCACCCACATCAAGCTTGCCTTTGTCCGTAAGAGGCAGCTCCACATCCGGATTTGCTATGTATCCCTTGACATTGCCTCTGCCGTCTGCTGCTGCAAGTATCTGTCCCGCAGGGCCGTCGCCCTTGAACTGCACAGTCAGCCTGTCTCCCTCATTTTTAAGCATAAGTCCCATAAGGCCTGCTCCTGTCAGCACTCTGCCCAGTCCTGCAGATGCAAGAGGTGTTGTCTTATGAATTGCCGCGGCCTTTGCCACAGTGTCTGTCGTAATCGTAACATAGACTCTGAACGAACCGCTTCTGTCTATCCCTGTAACCACTTTGCTCATATATATCCCTCCGAAATTGTGCTCTTAAAATTAACACTTAATTATATCATATCCTGCAGGCATTAGAAACACCAAAAAACCGATATTTTCAG
This sequence comes from Christensenellaceae bacterium Phil1, assembly GCA_963648745.1. GTDB lineage: Bacteria > Bacillota > Clostridia > Peptostreptococcales > Anaerovoracaceae > UMGS973. Next base: position 1,430 of record CAVJEY010000083.1, on the reverse strand, counting down.
GCCTTTTTTATAACTGGTTTTATGCAATTTCTGTATTTTTCTAAATGTTTCACACAATTGCAACACAAAAAAGACATATTGTAATGTATAATATTAGGTAAAGAGAGATTACAATAAATTAAGACAGATGTTAAGGAAGGTGACAGTATGGGAGATTTCAAAGACTCTATTTACGGCAACAATCCTGAAACCCGGCCATTTATAGATAACCTTTACGGTTCGGGAAACGGAGATTACGGCAGCAGCTCAAAGGAATACGGTGAATATGAATTTGTATCCTCCTACGAGGAGCGGCCTGACAAGAAGAAAAAGAAAAAAAAGAAAATGAGCAAAAACGGCAAAATCGCCCTGCTTGTATGTATAAGTATCATACTGTCGGGAGCTTTCGGGTTTGCGGGAGCTGCAGTATATAACGGAGCGTTTGGCGGCTCATCAGGCAGCGGCAATTCGATTTCAAGAACCGACGGGTATACACTTGAAGATGCTACAGGCAGCTCTCTGACGGTATCCGAGATAGTCGACAAGGCTGCTGACTCGGTTGTTGAGATAGTGACAGAATCGGTAGCCACAGATTCATGGATGATGCAGTACATCACAGAAGGTGCAGGCTCCGGAGTAATCATAGATTCCGACGGATATATCATGACCAACAATCACGTCATATCGGGCGCGAGAAAAATAACGGTAACGCTGCGAAACGGCGATGAGTACGAGGCAACTATTGTCGGCACAGACTCAGACAACGATGTAGCCGTTATAAAGATTAATCCTGACGGCAAGGAGCTTACGGCAGCAACCTACGGCAACAGCGACCAGCTTGTAGTCGGAGAACTGGCAGTTGCAATAGGCAATCCTCTGGGGCAGCTTGGCGGCACCGTTTCATCAGGCATAGTCAGCGCTCTTAACAGAGACATAACAGTAGACGGACAGGAGATGAACCTGCTGCAGACAGATGCTTCGATTAATCCGGGAAATTCCGGCGGCGGACTGTTTAACCAGTACGGACAGCTGATCGGACTTGTGGTTGCCAAATCCTCAGGCTCAAATGTCGAGGGACTTGGATTTGCAATCCCTGTAAATACAGCTGCAGAGGCTGCTCAGCAGATTATAAAGACCGGAGGCGATGTCAATTCGCAGACCGCTTCGGGCGATGCAAAAATAGGTGTTAATATCGCCACAGTATCAAGCCGCGAGCTGGCGCAGCAGTACGGTCTTGATGATACAGGGGTATATATTACCGGACTCACCAGTCTCAATGCACAGGAAGCTGGTTTTCAGATAGGCGACCGTATTGCCAAAGCAGACGGCAAGAAGATTTCAGATTACGATGACCTGTCGGCAGTTCTGAAAAAACATTCTCCGGGAGATACCATCTCAGTAGTTGTGGAAAGAAACAGCGAAAAGATCACTCTCGAAACAACTCTGACAAC
>CAVJEY010000082.1:0-9785 GCA_963648745.1 Christensenellaceae bacterium Phil1 | reverse complement strand
TATAAGGTATACGGTCTCCTGCTCAATTATGCTTGTGTTTTGAGCGATTGCCCTAGCCGTTATTTTGTCATTAATTGTATATCAGATTCATAAACCGGAAAAACCGCCCGAAGGCGGTTTTTTTGCGGTTTTATTCTGCCGGCAGAATACCCTTGTCCCGGCACAGCGCCTCTATGCTTCTGTCGTAGGTTGCCTCCGCTTCTGCAGAGAAGAAGCATCCGGGCACTCCTTCATCATGGTCTCTGTGATGCGCCACACATTCACAGCATCTTCCATGTCTCGGACAGTTATATGTGCACGGGCAGGGTCTCATATTACTGCAGTTAATCATTTTCGGTTCCTCCTTATCTTACTCTTACAAAGTCACAGCAAGCCTGTTCCTGCCGTCCTCATAGACAAATTTGCTGTCTCTGACAGCTAAGCGAACAAGTCTTACTGAAATCTCATCTCCCTCTGTCAGAGGATTGTATTCCCTGCCTGCCCATGTGAAGCTCATCTCCAGATTATCTGTTCTCTCCTCATACTCTACAGCAAGCTCCAGCGGAAATTCAGGCCGTCCGGCCGGAATGATGTTGATGGCAAGTATTTCCTCAAAAACACGCCGCATATCTGCCACACGTTTTCTCTGCAGCATATTTTTCTCACCATAGGTCTGCAGTGCCTCACTCATGGCAATAAAATCATAATCTGCGGATTCAACCGTCAGAGGCAGCACTTTCAGCTGTTTTACAAAAACTCTTGTTTTGTCTTTTTTCGGGCTGTCAAAAATCTCCTCCGGTGTTCCGTCTTCATAGATTACACCTTCGTCCATATAGAATATCCTTGTGGAAACATCTCTTGCAAACTTCATTTCGTGGGTAACAATCATCATAGTCATGCCCTCGGAAGCCAGATGCCTTATGACCGAAAGCACTTCTCCTACCATTGTCGGGTCAAGTGCGGAGGTCGGCTCGTCAAACAGGACGATTTCCGGCTCCATGGCCAGTGTTCGCGCAATGGCGACACGCTGTTTCTGTCCGCCTGACAGTTCATCAGGATAGCTCAGCGCTTTTTCGGCCATACCGACCATGCGAAGCAGCCGCATGGCATTGTTATATGCCGCCTGCGGTTTTTCTTTTTTCAGAGCCACAGGTGCAAGCATAATGTTTTCAATTACTGTCAGATGATCAAACAGATAAAAATTCTGAAATACCATACCCGCACGGCGGCGAATATCTCTCATATCTGTTTTTTTGTCTCCCGTATCATATCCGAATACCGTAACTTTACCGTCAGTCGGAGTCTCCAGACGGTTAATGCAGCGCATAAGCGTTGATTTGCCTGTGCCTGAAGGACCGATGACTGTGATAACCTCCCCTTTGCGGATAACCGCATTTACATCCTGCAGAGGAGTGGCGTTCGGATAGCTCTTTTTCAGGTGCTCCATCGTAATCAGAACCGGACGGTCTGTTTCTGAAGCCGAGGCTTTTTTCGGCCTGTTTTCTTCTGCGATATTTTCTTCGGTAACGCCGCGCGGCAGTTTTCTCGGTTTGTGTTTTGGATCAAATTTTACCTCTATACGTCCAATCAGCATTGTAATCAGTGATGACATCACAAAATAGATGGCTGCCGTTGCCAGCAGAGGGAAAAACGGCTCGTAGGTGCGGCTCCTTATAATATCTCCCGCTTTTGTCAGATCCTGAATGGATATGTACCCCACTATTGAAGTCATTTTCATCATACTCACGAACTCGCCTTTGTAAAGAGGCAGCACATGAGAGATTGCCTGAGGCATTATAATGCGCCTGAAGATTTCCGGGTTTCCAAAGCCCAGGGCTGCGGCCGCCTCCCACTGTCCCTTATCGACGGCGCCTATCCCAGTCTGCAGAATACCTGCCACCGATACGGCAAACATCAGTGCGAACGCAACAGTTCCCACGGCTATCGGATTCAAATCTGCCGAGCCGAAAACAACGAAGTAAATAATCAGCAGAATCACCAGAGCCGGTATGCCCTGCATCAGTCTGCAGAAAGCTTTTATCACTGCTGAAATATAGGTGTTTTTACTTCTGAACAGCAGTGTAAGACCAAACCCCAGCACAGTGCCGATTGCAGCCGCACAGACAGAAATCACAAGAGTCACAAGCAGACCCTTTGCAATAAGCTGCCAGCGGTGCTCCCGCACAAAAGTTTTCTCAAAGCTTTCGCAGATATTATCCCAGAAGCTTTCTGCCTTCGCTGCCGGTTTATCTGCAATCACCATAACTGTTTCCACATCAGCGTAGGGGGTTGAAAAATCCACTGCTTCAGCCCGTTCTTCTGTCACAAACAGTCCGGACATAATATAGTCCACCTTACCTGCTGCACATGCCGAAACAATCCCGCCCCAGTCGTAGACCTCCGTCACAAGCTCCGCATTGCACCACAGTGCAAACCTCTTCATAAGCTCTGCATCAAACCCTGTAAGAGTATCGTCCTGATAAAAAGTAAACGGCTCATATAATCCGGTGGTTCCCACCCGTATTGTGTATTGCGGGTTTTCAGGCTCTGCAATTTCCGGCATATTATAGTTCTGTTCAACCATCCAGCGCTGTTTCATTTCTTCAAGTGTGCCGTCCGCTTCAGCTTCTGCCAGAAACTTATTGATTTGCTCCAGCGCATCCGGAATCTCTGTTTTCGGGCTTACCGCCACCGCGCTGTGCCCCGGCGTGCCCACCACACCGTCGGAATGCACCCTGAGGCCGTCTGTTCCCTCCGTCACCGAGCTGTCATATGTGCTTTTTGCTACTGCGAAGGCATCTGCCTTGCCGGTCTTAACAGACATATAACCGTCGGCAGCGTTTTTTACATAAATATATTCCGCATCAGGATAGGCTTCTTTTGCCGCAGATTCTGTGGTGGTTCCCACCTCCACCGCAATTATTCCTGTATTCAGATCCGGTTCCTCGTATGCCGTCTCTCCTGCAAGGTTTTCAGCGCGGCATACCAGCACAACACCGCCCGCATAGTGCGTTACAGGAAAATCCACCTCTTTGGCGCGTTCCTCAGTGATAGATATGCAGCCTGAGGCCACATCCGCCTTTCCTGCCTGAACAAAATTGATAATTGACGCATACGAGGTTGTGGAAATCTCTACGCCCATATCCAGTCTGTCAGCAATCATCAGAAGCAGCTCCGCCTCATATCCCGAAGGATTTCCGTCATCTCCCATATAGCTCATGGGATAGCCTGATGGCTCATAAACATAGCGCAGCACACCGTTTGCGCGCGGCTCTGTATCATAGCAGGACCAGTCGATGTGCATTTTGTCTTCGTCACCTGAGAGCCATTTTCCCTGCAGATCATCCAAAGTGCCATCCCCTGCAAATTCCGTAATTATCTCTGAAAACCGCTCTGTCAGCCGGCTCCCTTTTTTTAACATAAATCCGTAGCTGTCATCAGCCAGCACTTCATTAAAAATCGCAAACTCCGGATGCTGCCCTGTGATTACAGCGGCAACCGGCATATCCATAACATAAGCGTCCACATCGCCTTTTCTGAGCGCCTCAAGCCCCGCTGCCACATCGTCATAATAGTGCCATGTGAGGTTATCAACAGCCTGATTCACACAGCTGTCAAGCGCTGTTCCGGTAACCCCTGCAATATCTATGCCTGAGAAATCCTCTTTTGTTTCAAAGATTTTATCGGAAGCCGTGCTGCCTGCTCCGCAGCCTGAAAGACAGACTGCAAGCGCAAGCACCATCAGAATGCAGATATTTTTTGTTCGTTTCATTTGATCACTCCCATAAGACAAACCGTTTTCCGGTTAATTATTCTCTGTACGGCATCTCCTGCCTGAGCCTGCAGACAGGCAAAAGCCTTACTCAATGCTCAGAATCTCCGAAAAACCTGTAATATCAAGCACTTCCATGACAGTTTCATTTACATTTTTAAGCAGCATTTTTCCCTGCCTGTTCATGGTCTTCTGCGCTGCCAGAAGCACACGCAGGCCGGCAGATGATATGTAGTCCAGTGCTTCAAAATCGAATACAAGCTCTGTCACTCCGTCAACGCTGTTTCCTATTTCCTCCTCAAGCTTCGGAGCAGTCGCAGTGTCCAGCCTTCCTTCCACTGCGAATGTCAAAGAAGTTCCGTTTACGTTTTTTTGAATGTTCATAGTCTTACCTCCAGAATAATTTTACAGTCAGTTTTCAAGGGCGGCATCCATCCAGTCACAGGACGGCATCCAGCTTCTGTCCGTATACGAGGCATCCGCCACCTCCGAAAGATTCCGGGTTGTAATGTCATCCCCGGACATAACCTGTTCCTGCGTTATTACCGTGGACGGAATCTCCATCCACATTCCCGGACTTTTGTAGTAGCTGGAAGCTGCCCTGATATCGTCATACTGTCCGGCCATTTCCAGAGCCAGTACCCTGCAGGCAAACTCCCCGTTTAATGTCCAGTTGGTCGTGGCACAGGCTTTCCAGTTCAGCCCTTCTGCCATAAACTGAATATCCTCGTCACAAATATCCACCGATACCATAGGAATATCACTGTCTGATTCTCTCAGCGCCTGATATACTCCTTTGGCATAGGCATCATAGCAGCACCATATGGCATCTATTTTGCCTTCTTTGTACTGACTGATGATCTCTTTTGCCACTTTCTTCATTGACGACACGGGCTTCTGATGATTCTTCGGAGCTATCTGCTCCAGAGTTCTGATTTTTCCCATCGTTTCGTACAGCTCATACCCGATCTGACGGCGGTCAAAAGCGATAATATAGTTTTCCTCCTGCACCTGCAGAATGTTAATGAGTTCTCTGTTCTCTGTTTTGTCAGGATACATATTCAGTATCTCCTCTACAAGAACCGCTGCAAGCTCCGAATCCTTCTGAAACAGCTGAACCACACCGTCTATTGTTTTGGTGTCGCCGTTCTCATCGCGAAAATATGTGTCAAAGGTTGCAATTTTCAGTTCAGGATACTCCGTCAGAACTCCCGAAAGAAATTCCCATGCATAATCCACTCCTCCATGGGATACCACCAGTCCGTCATAGCCATCCTTTGCACACTGCAGGATTGTGTTTTTCCATTCTTCATCGCTGTCATTACAGAAAAAAGTATCCGCTGTCATGCCAAGGGAGCCGGCAGTATTCTCAAAGGCTTCAGACCACATTTCAAAGATGGATGATGAGGACATATACATGATATATGCCACTTTTTTTCCTTCCACAGGGGAGTCTGTTTTTGAAGAGCAGCCCGCCATACAGGTAACAATTAAAATCGTCACCAGAAGTAATGATATAATTTTGCGCATTTTTTATTCCTCTCCGTAGTTTTTCATGTATTCCGCAAATTCCTCCGTCGTGCAGGTAAATGCAATCTCGGTTTTTGAAGGGTCCCGCACCAGAAATTCCGTCAGTCCGTATTCTTCTGCGCCTCCCCAGTCGTAGGTATAGCCCAGCCTTGTCCACGGATAGTCGCTTTCAAAATATGAAAACAGAATATTGGCGTCAAACCATTCTTTCCATTCTCCTGTCACAAGGCTGTAGTCATTTGTCATCTGCTTCGTCACATCTGTAACAAAAGCCGGACGCACTGCATCCTGAGGTGATACCCAGAAAGCCGTGAATCTGGTATAGCCTTCGTTTGCGTGCACACCAAGAAGCTGCGAAAACCGAAGCTGCCAGTCCGTTGCTTCTGAGCTTTCTTCCGTAACACGCTCTTTCATTTCACCAAGGGAGGTTGCCCAGATATCACCGTATTCTCCTATGGCCGTTCCGGGAGTGCATTCATCCGGGTAATCATGCCATGTCACCAGCAGGACTTTATCCCCGGAATCATTCCATATTACCCGGTCATCTCCGGCTGCAAGGGCAACAAGAGGATAGATTTCATCATCCTCTGCAAACACCGCATCCGTCATGGCAGCTTCCCACCCGGAAGCTGCCTCGCTGTCATCTCTCTGCCCGCAGGATGTCAGAAGTATCAATATGAAAAGTACTGCCCAGAGTCTATATTGCTTTCTCATCATGCTTTCCCTCCTGCTCCAGTATCAGCTGATCTGTTTTTTGCCTCAGAAGCAGCAGCATATCAAGCTGGCCGGCATCAATATCCAGGCCATTTTCCTGAAACAGCATCAGGAGCCTTTGTCTGTATTCCCGTTCACTTATCTTCGTATACTGTTTTGCAAGTTCATTCAGCTTTTGCCGCAGCACTGCATTCGTGTCTGCCTCCCAGTTGAATTTAGCCGCATCGGCAAAGGATGTTTTTTTCTTTTTCCATGGCCATTTCATAGCAAACCTCTTTTCTCTGAACCCTAAGGTCTACTGCTCCTCCATTGCTTCTAAAATCTTATCCATATCAAAGGATTTTGTTACATAATAAACGGAGTCTGTGTAATATTTATCTGTAATCAGCAGATCGTCTTTTTCTGAAGTATAGCCCTGCACATTGCCGTACCAGAAGATTACATCAATTTCCCCGCTGCTGAGTGCAGACAGTCTTGCATCAGCTTCAACCTGTACAAATGTGAATGATGCATCCATCTTATCTGCAATTGCATTCATCAGCGCCACATTAAATCCGGCAGGTGTACCGTCTGCAGCCACATAATCAAGCGGCGGTAAATCTCCTGTCACACCTACTACATATGCATCCTTCTTCTGTCCCTGTGAATCGTTTTCAGAGCCTTCTGTCGAGATGTTCGTAATATATTTATCAATCAGTTCATCCAGACTTCCGTCATCCGAAAGTGTCCCTATACCATCCTGTAAAATCTGATAAAGCTCTGTATCATCTGAACGAACCGCCATGCGTATTTCCGTAGGAACGCCGGCACCGCCCGGAGCAACAGTCAATGTATCGTCCTGTGCCTTCAGATAATTTGCCACTGAACCCGGAACAAGCAGATATTCAACATTTCCTGCATTCAGATCAAGTACCATCGCAGTCAGACTGCTGTACTGCTTCCATTCACCTATCGCAGGCGTCGGGAATATCTCAAGATCGTTAGGCTCCTGCCAGTTCATTATACCGCACTGGATATTTTCATCTTCTGCCGAATCGTTCTGGCTGCCGCAGCCTGCCACTGCGAAAACCATCATAAGAATCATAACGGCAGTTATAATTTTGCATATTTTTTTCATATCAGTTTCCTCCTACAATTCAATTTCAAAATAATTGTTTTCACCGTCAAAGCGATAATCAAGCCGCTTTGCGGTATTTTTCATAATCGTGACACCTAAATGAATTTCATCATCGGGCTCTGCCTCGAAAGGATTGTATTTTTCTCCTCTGCTGCGCAGGCCGATTACTGCGCATTTGTCCTTTTCATCAAAGGAAATCTGCAGCTGCATATCAGGAACGCCCTGAGGCTGCCCGTAGTTCAGCATTTCGTAGATCAGCTCCTCAGTGCACAGCTGCAGACGGTTAGCCTTTTTGTTGTCCAGTCCGTATCGTCCCGCAAAGCTGTGGATATTGCCCTGAAGCTGCATTAAATCAAAGTCCCTTGTTTCAATCTGCCATGAAAAGTATTTCATCTTATGAATAAAGTCTCTGGTTTTTTTCTTTTTCGGGGCATCGAAAATTTCCTGCGGAGTTCCTTCCTCATAAATTCCCTGTTCATCCATGTAGAGAATTCTACTGGCGATTTCCCTGGCAAACTCCATTTCATGGGTGACAATTACCATTGTCATACCCTGCTTTGCAAGAAGCCTCAGTGTTGCAAGCACCTCGCCGACCATAGTCGGGTCAAGCGCCGAAGTAGGTTCGTCAAACAGCATAATCTCAGGTTCCATTGCAAGGCAGCGGACAATGGCGATTCTCTGTTTCTGACCGCCTGACAGTACATCCGGCATCATGTATTTCTTGCTCTCCAGCCCTACCATTTTGAGCAGCGCTTCCGCTTTGTTTTCGGCTTCCTCACGCGACAGACCGAGTAATTTAACCGGAGCCAGCGTAATGTTATCCAGCACATTCATGTGAGAAAATAAATGAAAGCCCTGATAGACCATCCCGACTTTGCGCCGGATACGGTTCAGATCCGCCTGATTCGATGTCAGTTTTTCATCTCCGATAAAAACAGCTCCCTCATCAGGTATTTCCAGAAAATCCATGCTTCGCAGAAAAACACTTTTGCCGCAGCCGGAGCCGCCTATTATGACTACCCGTTCTCCTTTTTCGACTGTCAGATTCACATCTTTGAGAACCTGCAGTGAACCAAAGGCTTTGGATAATTTTTCGACTCGTATCATACTCATGTCTGCAGCCTCCTTTTTTTCCTCCCTGCAGAAAGCCTGTCAGCAAAAGCAAATATGCCGTAGCAGAGATAGGCCATCCCAAGATACAGCAGCAGTCCCACGAGAATCATAAACAGCGGCTGCATTGTGCGGCTGCCGATATTGTTTATAACCCTCGTCAGATCGGTGATGGTAACATAACCCACAACACTGGTCCACTGAATCAGTGTGACAACGGTGGACTGATATGTACCTTTTGCTATTTTTGCTGTCTGAGGCAGTGTAATCAGAGTAAATGCCTGCCATCTGGAAAACCCCAAAGTTCTCGCTGCTTCGGCCTGCATGGCATCCGTTGCATTGATGGCGGAATAAAAACATGCTGCCGTATAGGCGCTCATGTGAAGCGAAAACGCTGCCACAGCCACCATGGTCGCCGGCACACCGCTGCCTGCAAACACCACATAGTACATCAGCATCAGAAGCAGCAGTACAGGGCTTCCCCTGACAACTGCAATATACGCCGAAGCAATACTGCTGACAGCCTTAAGTCTGCTTTTTCGCATGGCACATACAGCCACTCCGAGTATTGTCCCAAGCACTACTGAAAGCAGGGAAATCTGTACGGTTACCCATAAGCCTTTCAGCAGGGTGGCATAAGACCCTCCCTCGATTAAAGTTTTATAAATGATTTCACCTATGTTCAATCATCTTCGCCCTCCTTCCTGTTAAAATCAATAAAATTATACTGAATCAGCTCCGCAGATTGCATCAAATGCCGTATTTGGTCGTTTTTTTGACGAAATTGGTCACTGAAACAAAAAAAACGCCCGAAGGCGGTTCTGAAATCCGAATTGGAATTCAGCATAAAAAAACAACCCCTCGGACTTAATCTGTCGGCGAGAAGCTGCCTTAATAGTAATATGGTGCCCAGACTCGGAATTGAACCAAGGACACGGGGATTTTCAGTCCCCTGCTCTACCTACTGAGCTATCTGGGCGTATTATACATGGTGGGCCTTCGGGGACTCGAACCCAGGACCTGCCGGTTATGAGCCGGACGCTCTGACCAACTGAGCTAAAGGCCCACGTATGTTTTGAATGGTCGGGGTGGCAGGATTTGAACCCGCGGCCCACTGGTCCCAAACCAGTTGCGCTACCAAACTGCGCTACACCCCGTTATCGGTAAACCATATTAAAATATTAAATTGTTTGGCAGGGGCAGTAGGATTCGAACCCACGGCACGTGGTTTTGGAGACCACTGCTCTACCAACTGAGCTATACCCCTATAAGTGGCGGAGAAGATGGGATTCGAACCCATGCGGCCCTAATACGAACCCTAACGGTTTAGCAAACCGTCCTCTTCAGCCTCTTGAGTACTTCTCCGGGCTTTCCGTTTAATTCTTGTCTGAATGGCGGAGAGGGTGGGATTCGAACCCACGGCCCCTTACGGAGTCACCGGTTTTCAAGACCGGCTCCTTAAACCACTCGGACACCTCTCCATATATGAGTTCTACGTTTAATAAAATTGGTGACCCATCGGAGATTCGAACTCCGGACACCTTGATTAAAAGTCAAGTGCTC
>CAVJEY010000081.1:0-9879 GCA_963648745.1 Christensenellaceae bacterium Phil1 | reverse complement strand
AGGACGGATATGCGCTTGGTGTCGAGAAAGGCATCGAACGAGGCAGGAGTGAAGGCGAGAAAATCGGTGAAGCGCGCGGCGAGGCATCTAAAGCTCTTGAGATGGCGAAGGCCATGAAGTCAGAAGGCATTGATATAAATACCATAGTCAGAGTGTCGGGATTGCCTTTAGAAGAAATAGAAAAACTATAATATAATTACCTTGGTCAAGGTGGATTTGAAACAGTCGGTTTAATGTGGATCGGCTGTTTTATTATGTGGTAAAAGAGTGAAGGAAGTGTATAAATTCCCTGAACAGGGTGGTTTGCTGTGCGACAGGGAATTTTAAGCAATTGCCCCTTAGGAGAACAGGCGAATGGATAAGCTTCATTGCTTGCCTCCGGCGTTTCAAATTCAGGAGCCTCGCCCTTGCTGTTTCTCTTCCCTGTATTTTATTACAAACAAATTGGCTTGTCTGCAGAATCATTGCGGAATAAGAAGTATAGAGGCGAGCTTCCCCGCAAGCAGAGAAATAGCAAGGCTTCCTGCCCATATGGACAGGGCTTTTGCAGAGCCTTCCTGCCGCAGAAGTATGATGAGAGATGCAAAGCAGGGGACAAACAGTGTCAGAACAATCATGGCAACTGTAAGCTGCTGGTATGTGAAGGCGCTATGTTCTGTTATGGACAAAAGCCCTGCGGCTCCGAAATCTCTTTTTACCATGCTCATTATGAAAAGCGATGCGGCTTCCTCTGGCAGGTGCAGGAAGCTTTCGGTCAGAGGCGAGCATATGCGGCACAGGTAATCCAAAAATCCTGTATAGCTTAAAGCGGACAGTATGACAGAGCCTGCGGCAAACGGAATCAGTGTTTCCCTCAAAAAACCAATACCGCAGGAAAGAGAGGATTTTAATATAGGAAACAGCGCGGGCATATGCAGGGTACCGTTTTTGGTGCGGGGAGTGTGATATATTTTGTCTGCGGGAAGAACTGCATTGAGCAGGATGCCTGAAATCACCAGTACGGCGATGATTGAGGATATATAGAATATAAACAGAGAAGGAGGAAGTATGAATGCAATACCGATTATTACAGCCGTCTGTGCAGAGCAGGGAACGGCAACGGACAGCAGGAACGATGCTATGTATCTTTCGCGTGAGGACTCTAAACTTCCGAGTGCGGACAGCGCGGCTGTGGTGCAGCCAAGCCCCGACATCAAAGGCAGCAGGCAGTCTGCCGAAAGCCCCATGCGTGACAGGAATTTCCCCGCCCTGTTTTCAAGACGCAGCAGCATACCGGACCTTTCAAGAAGCAGCCGGCAGAACGCAAATGCCGTTACGAGAGGCGTCAGCATACATATTAAATATTTAACGGTCATGGAGATAATCCCATAGGGTCCTGTGAGCAGGTATTCTGCCATTTTGTATTTCAAACCTCCCGCGGATATGTTATAATAATCCTGTTATTGAGATTCAGCGTTGCTGCAATGTAAGGATTATTGAAATATGCTCGACAAAGCTCGCATATTATAATAATCCTGTTATTGAGATTCAGCGTTGCGTTGAAATATACTCGACATAGCTCGCATATTAGAATCAAAATAAATTCTGCTGCTTATATAGTATGCGGAATATGCACATAATAGAAAGGATATTCAATGAATACGGTTATATATATATTGCTCGGACTTGTTGCGGTGCTTCTTGTTGTCGTACTGATTAAGCTTTTGTCGCTTGAAAAAAAGCTTGCCGCAGGGAATGACAGCGCACAGATCAGAGAAGAAATAGCGCGTTCCAGAACCGAGACACTTCAGAATGTCAACAGCTCGTTTCGGATGCTCGGAGAGATGCTGTCAAAAAACATAAAAGAGTCTGCCGAAGCGCAGGACAGAAGGCTTGCCGATCTTAACACCAGATTTTCAAACATGGCGGTCGAAAACGAGCAGAAGCTTGATAATATCAGAACTGCGATGGAGAGCAAAATCAAGACTCTCACAGACGAGAACAGCGCGCAGCTTGAAAAAATGAGAGCGACAGTGGATGAGAAGCTCCAGAAAACTCTGGAGGAGAGGCTGTCACAGTCGTTTAAGCTTGTCAGCGAAAGGCTTGAAGAGGTATACAAAGGTCTTGGCGAGATGCAGAATCTTGCATCGGGTGTCGGCGACCTCAAAAAAGTGCTGTCCAATGTCAAGACAAGAGGCATACTCGGAGAAATTCAGCTTTCGGCAATTCTTGAGCAGATTCTCACAAGGGATCAGTACGACGAAAACGTTGCCACCAAAAAAGGCTCGTCAGACAGGGTTGAATTTGCAATAAGGCTGCCCGGCGACGGGGACAGTGTCGTATATCTTCCGATAGATGCTAAATTCCCTGCTGACAAATACAGCAATCTGGCAGACGCCTACGAAGCAGGAGACAGGGAGCAGATAGAGGCCTGCGGCAAGGCGCTTGAGGCATCCATCAAAGCTTCGGCGAAATACATACACGACAAATATGTAGACCCGCCTGCAACCACAGACTTTGCAATACTGTTCCTGCCGTTTGAGGGACTTTATGCGGAGGTTGTCAGGAGAGGCATGGTTGAGGTGCTGCAGAGAGACTACAAGGTTAACATCGCAGGGCCTGCGACTATGGCGGCGCTTTTGAACAGTCTGCAGATGGGTTTTCGGACCCTTGCCATAGAGAAGCACTCCAGTAGGGTATGGGATGTGCTTGGGGCTGTCAAGACGGAGTTTGGCAAGTTTGAAAAAACACTCAAAAAAGCGCAGGAGAGAATCAATCAGGCAAACAATGAGCTGGACGCTCTGATAGGAACCAGAACAAATGTGATACAGAGAAGGCTCAGAGATGTTACGGCTCTGCCTGAAGAAACAAGCAGCGACCTGCTTGGAATCAATGATAATGAGGAATAGTTAATGAGCATATACGCAATAGGTGACCTTCATCTGTCCTTTGACGAGAGGGTGGATAAGCCGATGGATATATTCGGCCCGCTGTGGGAAAACCATGCCGCAAGGCTTAAAGCCAACTGGATTGATACGGTCAGAGATACCGATACGGTTATAATTGCGGGGGATATATCATGGGGGCTTACAAAAGATGAAGCTTATGCAGATTTTGAATGGATACACAGGCTGCCCGGCCGCAAGGTTATAATCAAGGGCAACCATGACCTGTGGTGGACCGGCATTACAAAACTCAACCGGCTTTATGACGATGTGTATTTCCTGCAGAATCATTTCTACGCAGCGGACGGCTTTGCCATATGCGGCAGCAGAGGGTGGATATGCCCCGGCAATGACGGCTTTACCGCGCAGGACGAAAAAATATACAAAAGAGAGCTGCTGAGAGTTGAGGCTTCACTTGAAGCTGCAAAACAGGCGGGATATGAGAGGATTATAGGGGTACTGCACTATCCGCCTACAAACGAGAAATTTCAAAGATCGGGATTTACGGATCTTTTTACGGAATACGGAGCAGAAACAGTCGTATACGGACACCTTCACGGGTCTGAAGTATTCAAAAATGGTCTTCAGGCAGTGTTTAACGGTACCAGATATATGCTGGTAAGCCTCGATTATCTTGAGGCCTGCCCCAAACTTATAGCGAAAGGTCAGGAGGTTAAGGGATGAAAAGAGTAACTCTGATAGTGACAGACAGTCTGGGAGTGGGAGCGCTGCCTGATGCGGCCGGATACGGCGATGCGGGTGCGGATACTTTCGGACACATAGTTGATGTTATGAATGAGCAGGAGGGAGGCATCAGTATACCCAATCTGCAGACTCTGGGATTCTGCAATATAGACGGCGCTGCGGGAGGCAGGCTTGCAGTTTCAGAGCCTATAGGAGCATACGGCAGATTCGCGGAGATTTCAAAGGGCAAGGATACCACAACCGGGCACTGGGAAATCGCAGGCCTCAAAACCGAGGTTCCGTTCAAAACCTATCCCAACGGATTTCCCAAAGAGTTTATGGATAAGTTTGAAAAGGCCATAGGGACACAGACTCTCGGCAATTACCCTGCTTCGGGCACTGAGATAATAGAGGTGCTCGGCGATGAGCATGAGGCTACAGGCAAGCCTATAGTCTACACATCTGCCGACAGTGTGTTTCAGATTGCCGCCAACACCGATGTTATTCCTCTCGAAAGGCTGTATGAAATATGCCGGACTGCAAGGAAGATGCTTACAGGTGAATTTGCCTGCTGCAGAGTTATAGCCCGTCCGTATGTGATCGAAAACGGCAGACGCAGACGCACAAGCGACAGGCATGACTATTCTGTGACGCCTCCTGCCCCGACTGTTTTAGACAAAATAAAGGAAGCGGGAAAAACAGTTTATGCCATAGGCAAAATAAACGACATATTCAACGGCAGAGGTGTTACCGACAAGGTAAAAACCAGAAGCAACATGGACGGTGTCGACAAAACCATCGAGGCTCTGAAACAGGACTTTGAAGGCTTCATATTTACAAACCTTGTGGAGTTTGACTCCGAATACGGACACAGAAGAAACCCTGTGGGCTACGGCAGAGCCATAGAGGAATTTGACGGCAGGATTCCTGAAATACTGGAGGCTATGAATGACGATGATGTGCTTATGATATGTTCAGATCATGGCAATGACCCTGTTCACAGCGGCACAGACCATACAAGAGAATATATTCCTTTTGTAATGTACGGCAGTCATATCAGAAGCGTCAATCTCGGAACAGGCAGCACCTTTGCTGATATAGGGGCTACGGTATGCGACATACTCGGAGTCTGCGGCACAGGACTTGGAGCAAGCGTGCTTGACAGAGTTAAAAAATGAGGTGAGCATATGAATATGTATGATATCATAGAGAAAAAAAGAGACGGAGGGATGCTTTCGGATGAAGAGATTAAATTCTTTGTAAACGGATATACAGACGGAAGCATACCCGACTATCAGGCCGCAGCATTTCTTATGGCGGCATATATCAGAGGCCTTGACAGAGAGGAAATATATTCTCTGACAAGAGCCATGAAATTTTCGGGAGATATTGTTGACCTGTCTGAAGTCAAAGGCATCAAAGTGGACAAACATTCAACAGGAGGCGTGGGCGACAAGACCACTATGGTGGTGGGTCCTCTTACGGCAGCCTGCGGAGTTCCAGTTGCCAAAATGAGCGGCAGGGGTCTTGGGTTTACAGGCGGCACAATTGACAAGCTTGAATCCATCAGAGGCTTCAGAACTTCTCTTGAGCCCGATGAATTTATAAATCAGGTGAACCGGATTGGTCTGGCGGTTGCAGGGCAGACTGCCCATGTGGCTCCGGCCGACAAAAAAATATACGCTCTGAGAGATGTGACCGCGACTGTAGACAGCCTCGGCCTTATCACCTCGTCAATAATGAGCAAAAAACTCGCATCAGGCTCGAATGCCATAGTCTTGGACGTCAAGTGCGGCAGCGGAGCGTTTATGCAGACCCCTGAAGATGCAAGAGCTCTGGGAGAGCTGATGTGCCGCATAGGCAGAGACGACGGTGTTCCGACCGTCGCCGTTATAACCGATATGAGCCAGCCTCTTGGCAGAGCCGTAGGCAACAGCCTTGAAGTTATAGAGGCCATTGAAACCCTCAAGGGCAGAGGACCTGAGGACATACAGGAGCTGTCGCTTGTGCTTTCGGGCATTATGATTCATATGGGCGGCATGGCATCAGATGCTGCATCAGGCTACGAAATGGCAAGAGATGCACTGCTTTCCGGAGCCGGCCTGGAGAAATTCACGGAGTTTGTCAGAGCGCAGGGCGGAGATCCGGGCATTGCAGACGATTACAGCCTGCTTCCGCAGGCAGCGCACAGAATTGAGATCAAAGCCGAAAACACCGGCTTCGTAACAGGAATAGATGCAAGAAAAACAGGCCTTGCCTCGCAGCATTCAGGGGCAGGCAGAGCGACCAAAGAGGACAGCATAGACCTTGCGGCAGGCATATATCTCCAAAAAAAGACAGGAGATGCTGTCAGGAGCGGTGAAACTCTTGCGGTAATATATGCAAACGATGAGGTTAAGCTTTCGGATGCGGCTAAAGAAGCCGCAAAGGCATTTGAGATATCGGAAAATCAGACAGAAGCGCCTGCGCTGATTAAAGAAATAATAGGGGTACAGGAGAATTAAACAGGAGAAAACCAATGAACAGACCAGTACGCATTATTACAGTTATGATAATGGCTGCACTGATATTTGCATTATCGGCAGCTTTGGCATCAGGTGCGGATCTTGTTAAATACTCATCATTCAAAACAGGGCAGGTAACGGCATCATCGCTTAACATCAGAAGCGATGCCTCAGCCTCATCATCGCTCAGAGGCACATTTGACAAAGGACAGCAGGTGACACTCAAAGGCTATAAATACAACGGAAGCACCAGATGGTACTACATAACCTACGACGGCAAAGCCGCATATATCAGCTCATCCTATGTTAAGACAGTGACCGTATCATATACTATCTATACTCCGTCTCAGAAGGCCACCGTTACAGACGGCCCTCTCAATGTCAGAGCTTCGGCAGGCACTTCAGGCAGTGTCAGAGGGACACTTGCCAAAGGCGCCTCGGTGACACTCAAAGGCTACAAATACGACAGCAGCAGACAGCTGTGGTATGCAGTCACATATAGCGGCAAACTTTCGTATATAAGGTCGATATATGTCAAAAAAACAGGCTCAGCATCCGAGCAGGAAACCAAAGAACAGATGATAACGGTTACAGCAGGGCCTCTCAATGTCAGAGCCTCTGCCGGAACTTCAGGCAAGCTGCTGGGAAGCATTGACAAGGGAGCGACAGCTAAAATACTTGGCAGTCAAAAAGACAGCAGCGGGACGGTATGGTACAAAATTAAATTCGGAAGCGAATACGGCTATGTGATATCTAAGTATGTCAAAGTAAGCGAATACAAAGAAAACAGCGATACCGGCTCCTCGGACTTTGAAACTCAGCTCAAAAACGAGGGCTTTCCCGAAAGCTACAAGCCTTATCTTCGCGCTCTGCACAAAGCGCATCCCGACTGGATTTTCAAGGCGGAGCATACAGGCACGACATGGTCTGCCGCAGTTACAGCCGAAACGGTAGTAGGCCGTAACCTTATATACTCAGGCGCTTATGATTCGTGGAAATCCATGAAAAGCGGCGCATATGACTTCAAAAACAACCAGTATGTTGTATTTGACAGCGGCGGCTGGGTAAGCGCATACAGCGGAATAATAAAATATTACCTTGACCCGCGTAATTTTCTTAACGAAAACAGCATATATATGTTTGTAAGCCATGCTTTTGACAGCGACGCACAGAGCATATCCACAGTCAAAAAAATAGTTAAGGGTACATTCCTTGACGCTGAATTTCCGGAGAGTACATATTCGACATATGCAAGCGCCATATATTATGCGGGCAAAAATGCGGGAGTGAACCCGAATGTGCTTGCCGCAATGATAATACAGGAGCAGGGAAGCAGCGGCACCAGCTCCCTTATATCAGGCAAATACAAGGGCTACGAGGGAATCTATAATTTCCTTAACATACAGGCCTACAAGACAGATACCATGTCTGCGGTGCAGAGAGGACTGTGGTGGGCAGCAGGCGCGGGCGTCAATGCCACCACCTACGGCAGACCGTGGACTACCAGATACAAGGCCATCAAAGGCGGCGCGCTGTTTTATGCGGAAGGCTATGTCAATTCCGGACAGGATACCCTGTACCTCAAAAAATTCAACGTATGCGCAGACAGCAAAAACGCAATAGGCACTCATCAGTACATGACAAATATACAGGGAGCCGAGAGCGAGGCAATGATTATGAAGCAGGGATACAGCTCACTTGCAGACGGCACCATAGTATTCAAAATTCCGGTATTTGAGAATATGCCGTCATCGGCATGTGCGAAAACAGGCACTGCAGGAGACAACAACAATCTTTTAGACAGCCTCCAGGTAACAGCAGGCAGCGAAACCTTGAGCCTTGATAAGACCTTTGCAAGATATACTCAGAGCTATACTGTTACGGTTCCTGACGGTACAGACAGCATTACGGTTACCGCCAGAGCCAACAGCAGCAGTGCCACTGTAACAGGAGGCGCCGATACCGTATCACTCAAAACAGGCACCACCACACATTATATCAAAGTAAAAGCAAGCAGCGGACTTACAAGGACATACACACTGACGATTACAAGGAAATAGGAGGGAGAGCCCGATGAAAAAATTCATAGCGGTAATAGTATTGTGCATAATTGCGGCAGCGCCCCAGAGTGCTTTTGCAGCCTCGCTTGACCTTGCTGCAGAATGCGCAGGCAGTATTGCAGAGGGAGAAACTCTGACCGTAGATATAAAATACAGCTCTGACTATCTTGATTCCGTAAACGGCAGCGTCAGATACGATACAGACTCTCTTGAATACCTGTCGGGCGGCTCCAGTACAGGAGACGGCGGCCTTGTCAAGCTGAAAGGCAGCGCGGACGACGGCAAAACCGTAGCGTTCAGCCTAAGCTTCAAAGCACTCAAAACAGGCACCGCTGCTGTTGAAATCAGCACAGAGGAAGCTTACGACCTTGACGGCAAAGCAATGAATACGCCGTATGTTACCCGGAACATAACAATAGAAGATGCACCGGCCGATAAAAATGCAGGCAGTACCGAAGTCTCTGACAAAAATGAGACGGCAGACAGTGATGCAGGCAAAGACAAAGCTGATGCTGCACCGGATGAGAATCTGCAGACACAAAACAACAGCAGGCTGCTTATGATTTCGGCAGGGATTACCGCAGCGCTGCTTGCGGCAGTAAGTATAATCGCCGGAGTGAAGAAGCAAAAAAGGAACAGAGACAGACAGCATTAAAAGGGAGACAGGGAATATGAGAAAAATCTGTGTGATACTGCTTGCAGCAATCATATTATCAGGGGTGCCATACACAGCGGAGGCTATGACCCCTGCCAAAACCATTACGGCAGGCATAGAAAACGAAAAATATAATGAAATGACAGGCGATGTTGTAAGGTTTGATTCCGCAGGCACATACAACCTCAGAATTGCCGCAGGAGAAAAACTGTTCGGATACGATACATTTCAGGGAGCCTGCAGTGACGGCCGGAACGCATACTATATCCTTTATAACCGCGTGGCGGAAAAATGCAAAATAGCAAAGATAAGATTAAGCGATTTCAAACTTCTGAAAGTATCGGCGGCACTGAATATTCATCACGGCAACGACCTTACCTACAATGACCGTACAGGAGAGATAATAGCAATACATCTTACCGGTGTGCCGGATACCGTAGCCGTAATTGATCCGGATACACTCAAGGTCAAAAGAAATATAAAAATAGAGCTTCCCGTATTTTTGCACGGGCTTTCGGAGGATGTCATGACAGAGACATCCGGGTATAACGCGATCACCTATGACAGTGAAAACAACTGGTATTTTGTAAGAGTCAGAGGCATCAGAGGCATGATAATACTGGACAGGGACTTCAGACCCATCGAGCTTATGAAAGTATCGGGCAGAAAAAGCAATACGATATATGCCGGGCTTAATATGCTGAACGGCTATATAGTATCTCAGGAGAGTACCACCGTAAAGAGCCTGCCAGGCTATCTGAGCCTGTATGACAGAAGCGGCAGTCTCAAATGCCGTATCAGGGTAAACTGCAGTTATGAGCTTGAAAACGGATTTGCTGCGGGAGATGCATATTATCTGGGATTTTATCACAGCTACTATGAGAACAAAAAACTTGCAAGAGGTAACTATATCTATAAATTCGGTGACGGTCAGTTCTGTATACAGTGAGGGTAAATCTCCATAAGCAAGGTATTAATAAAAAGACAGCAAATACCCAATATAAATAAGCAGATAACCCATTGGTATATGATACTGGTGGGTTATCTATTTT
>CAVJEY010000080.1:0-10209 GCA_963648745.1 Christensenellaceae bacterium Phil1 | reverse complement strand
TGCAGAGGGTGAGGCCTCCGGCAGAGCAGCAGAGAAGATTGAGATGGCGAAGGCTATGAAGGCCGATAATGAACCTGCAGATAAGATTGCGAAATATACAGGTCTTTCTAAAGAAGAGATAGAAAAACTATAATATAATTACCTTGGTCAAGGTGGATTGAAGCAGTCGGTTTAATGTGGATCGGCTGTTTCGTTATGGGATAAAATAGAAAGAAGTGTATAATTCACTGAACAGGGTGGTTTGCTGTGCAGCAGGAGATTTTAAGCGATTGCTCTTCGGATCGGGCAATATTTCTTGATACTAAGCAGCATAGGGTATACAATTAGATGACAGACAGAACGGAGGGCAGAGAATATGACTGACGGACAGAAAAGACTTGAGGAGCATATGACAAGGACTCTTTACGAAAACAATGTTAATCAGAAGGATCTCATAAACGGCATGATGCAGGCAGAGGCTGCAGGCTGCTCCTATGAGGACGGAACATTGTCGTTTGCGTTTCCGGTTCAGAAATGGCAGACCAACAGGGTGGGCACATTACACGGCGGCATTATAGCGACTGCATTTGACCTGACCGTTGCGGCGCTTGCAAGGTTTTATGCGGGAGAAAATTTTGCACCCACAGTCAGCCTTGATATTAAATATGTAAGACCGGCAAGAGCAGGTGACACCATAATCGTAACGGCGCAGATGGTTTCGGCAGGCAGGCGCATATCGCAGCTTGTATGCGAGGCGAAAGACAGGGCGACAGGTAAAGTTATTGCAACAGGTGCATCTGTATATCTTAATATCGATACAGACAGAGAACACAGATAGGAAGGGATTGTTATGGAATTTCTGGAGCTTGCAAAGAGCAGATATTCAGTTCGTAAATTCAAAAAAGAGCAGATAAGCGACAAGGAGCTTGAGGCCGTGCTTGAAGTGGCAAAGCATTCACCTACGGCGCTTAATTTCCAGCCGCAGAAGATATACGTACTCAAAAGCGAGGAGGCTGTGGCAAAAATAAATTCGCTGTGCAAATGTATATACGGCGCTCCCATGGTGCTTATGATGTGCTATGATGAAACAGTATGCTGGAGAAACCCTCTGATAAGAGGTCACAAATCGGGAGTGACAGATGTTTCTATTCTTTGTGATGAAATAATGCTGCAGGCATGGAGCATGGGCATAGGCACATGTTTTGTGGGCTTGTTTGATGATGTGAAGCTGCAGCGGGCGTTCAATCTGCCTGAGCATATCAGACCTGTGGCGCTGCTGCCTGTAGGTTACCCGGCAGAGGACTGCAGACCCCTTGCAAAGATGCACGATGTGACAAAACCGATGGAAGAAATGGTAAGAGTGATATGAGGAGGTGCGGTATGAAAACAATGAAATACACTACGGCAGACGGTTATACCTTTGAGGGAATTATGTTTCGCGACACACATGGACAGTGCATCAAGGTTCCCTATGAATACAGAGGCATTGTCAACATGGGTGATAAGCTTACCACTGAACTTGGAGATGTTATAGATCTTGTCGATGAGGATATGGAAGTGATTGATGATGAGATGTATGCCGTATTCTATTACAGATACAACTACTGATACAGGATAACAGCGAAGGTGCCGCAAGGCACCTTCGGTTTTGTCAGAACCGGTCGCTGTAGTTTAGCAGATCTTTGATGTATCCGCCTTTGACTTTGTCCTTTTCAAACAGATGAGGCCTGTAATATACTATCGAGGCTGCAAATGTTGATCCGGTAGTCGTTATGATGCCGTAGGAGCCCTGCGAACCGTCTCTTGGCCTTGTCAGGCTTCCGGGATTGAGCAGATATATGCCGCCGTATTCCTCATATACAGGCACATGAGTATGGCCGAATACCGCAGCAGAGCAGTTGTTTTCCTCGCACAGATACAAAAGTCTGTCGTAGTGGTAGTCCACGTTCTGCATATGCCCGTGAGTGACAAGGATATTGCCGTATTCTGTTTTGACTGTGGCAAAATCACCTGCACTGTGGCTGCCGTCGCAGTTGCCCGGTACCGAAACTACGGGAATGTTAAATTCTTTTTCCATTTCGTATGCATCACGCTGCATATCACCTGTATGTATTATCATATCTATCCCCTTGAGATGAGGGTATATTTTTCTTATCTTGTCGAGATGATCGTGGGTATCTCCTGTAACAAATAATTTCAAAGCTTTTCTCCTCAAATATTGTAGTGATATATATAAGCATAATTGACTGGAGCGTATTTTTCAAGTAAAATTAAAAGAGAATTAACAGAGAGGTAGCATATATGATTAATTGTTTCAAACTTGAATTAACCGGCAAAACAAAAACAGATGAGGCGGTGGCCAAAGCGCAGGAGGCTGTGGCCATGGGATACAACATGATAGATATTACAGGCGATGAGCCTCTCGAAAGGTTTAATATCATCGGAGAGGTGGAGCAGATTAAATCACTTGAAGGTATTGAACAGGTAATGCTTACAACAGACGGACAGCTTCTTAAACTTACCGCTGCCGAGCTGAAACAGGCGGGACTTGACAGGGTGGCCGTAAAGGTTGATACCTTCAGATACGCCAGATTCAAAAAAGTCCTTGAGGACGACACCCTCGAAAACGTTGTGGAGGGCATCAACAAGGCAACCGATGCCGGACTTAAACCTGTCAGAATCATAATGCAGGTCGGGCAGGGCTTTAACGATGATGAGATTATGGATTTTGTGCAGCTTACGTTCCAGCATGATTATGAGATTCTGTTCAGAGGAAGCGACAGCTTCCCGGCCACGGAAATCAGAAAAAAGCTGCCGGGCTTTACAGAAGCGCCTGTGCAGGATCAGGACGTTACAATCGGTAAATATCCGGGAGCAATAGGCAGAATCTGCTTTGAAAAATAGCGGACAGAGGGGCATCATCATGGCATGGTGCCTTTTGGGATATTGAGAGGTATGCAGACAGGACATATGTACAGAATATATATTGTAGAGGATGACGGCATTATTGCCGGCAGGATAAAAGAGCATATGATGAGCTGGGGATTTGATGCCGTATGCGCATCGGATTTCAGAAATATATCGGGCGAATTTGCGGAGTATGACCCCCATATGGTGCTGCTGGATATTTCACTGCCGTTTTTTAACGGTTACCACTGGTGTGAGGAAATCCGCAGAGTTTCCAAAGTGCCGGTGATATTTCTGTCCTCGGCAGCGGACAATATGAACATCATAATGGCTATGAGCATGGGAGGAGATGATTTCATAGCAAAGCCCTTTGATATGAATGTACTGGTGGCAAAGGTGCAGGCAATACTGCGGCGTACCTATGATTTCGGAGGCAAAACACAGGTTATAGAGCACAGGGGAGCACTGCTTAACATATCAGATGCCAGCCTTGTATATAACGGGGAGCCGGTGGAGCTTACCCGAAACGACTACAAAATACTTCTTACTCTTATGCAGAACAGAGGCAGCATTGTTTCAAGGGAAACTCTTATGGAAAAACTGTGGGAAACAGACTGCTTTGTGGATGAGAACACTCTGACCGTAAACATTGCAAGGCTCCGAAAAAAGCTGGACAGCGCAGGGCTTGCAGGCTTCATAACCACCAAAAAAGGCATGGGGTATATTGTGGAATAGCAGAGGTGCGGATATGATTTTAAGCTATATCAGAACCAATATAAAAACGCTGCTGATATTTCTGCTGTTTGCCGCAGTTTTTGCAGTTATGTCATATGTCTGCGGCATGCCCGGTGAGGCAACAGGCTATGCGCTGCTGCTTTGCACTGTTGTTTCCGCAGTTGCGGTTACGGCGGATTTTCTGAAATTCAGAGCAAAGCACAGAGCACTGATGCATTTTGCAGAGGAGGTAAGCTGCAGCATAAGCAATATGCCTGCACCTTCAAATCTGATCGAAAGTGACTACTGTGAGATAATAAAGACTCTGAACGCATCCAAAAGGGATCTGGCAGCAAAGCTGACGGGACAGTATTCCGACCTTCTGGATTACTATACGATGTGGGCGCATCAGATAAAAACGCCCATTGCGGCAATGCGGCTGGTGCTTTCGGGCAGTGATACGTATACGGCAAGAGAGCTCAGAGAGGAGCTTCAGAAAACAGAGCAGTATGCTGACATGGTGCTTATGTATCTCAAACTTGATGCGGGAGCCGAGGATTATGTCATAAGGAAGTGCAGTCTTGACAGCATAATCAGACAGTCGGTAAAAAAATATGCCTCGCAGTTTATACGGAAAAAAATCCGTCTGGAATACGAGCCTGTGGATTATGAGGTTTTGACGGATGAAAAATGGCTGATGTTTGTGATAGAGCAGATTATATCAAACTCGCTCAAATACACAAGGCAGGGCAGTATTGCCATAACCCTTGAAGACGGAGGTGTTCTGTGCATCAGAGATACAGGCATAGGAATTGATGAGGCGGATATACCGAGGGTATTTGAAAAAGGCTTTACCGGACTTAACGGAAGGACTGACCGGAAAGCCACAGGCATAGGACTTTATCTGTGCAGACGTATACTCACATCGCTGGGACATGAAATACGGATAAGCTCATCTGCGGGTAAGGGGACAGCTGTGCGAATAGATTTGAGCAGCGATGATATCAGGATTGAATAGGATAAGGGCGGCTTCAGAATAGGCAGCGTGTCTGACAGACCGAAGAAAGGACAATATATGACAGGTGTAATCGTAAATACTGCAGCAGTGCTTATAGGTTCGGGGCTTGGGCTTCTGCTCAAAAAAGGAATACCCGAAAAATGGACAGAGCTGATAATGAAGGGAATAGGTCTTTGCACTGTTTATATAGGGATGAGCAGCGCTTTTGAGGGATCGCAGACTCTGGTGCTGATAGTTTCTATTGTTACGGGAGCAATTATAGGGGCGGCGCTTGATCTGGACAGGAGGCTCAACAGCTTTGCATTAAGGCTTGAAAAAAGATTTTCAAAGGAAGGCGAAAAAGTATCTGTTGCAGAGGGCTTTGTAACCTCAAGTCTGCTGTTTTGCGTAGGCGCGCTTACAGTCGTGGGCTCGCTTCAGGCAGGACTTACGGGAGACAACGAAATGCTGTTTACCAAATCAGCCCTTGACTTTGTATCTTCGATTGTCTTTGCGGCAAGCCTTGGAATAGGGGTTATGTTTTCCGCAGGCTTTGTTTTTGTTTTTCAGGGCCTTATAGTTGTATGCGCAGGCTTTTTATCACCGCTGCTGTCAGATGCGATAATAGCCGAAATGACAAGTGCGGGAGGCCTCCTTATATTTGCACTGGGGCTTAACCTGCTGGGAATCACAAAGCTCAGGGTTATGAACTATATTCCGGCTATATTTATGCCGATAGCGCTGCTGCCGCTTTATAACTGGGTGAGCTCGCTGCTGTGATGTATGCGATGAGGACAGGGCAGGAGCATCTTGCGTATTAACTGAATAAATAACGGCATAAAAAAGGGGAGTACAGACAGGTGTATTCCCCTTTGGCATACAGTTTAATTTTTGAGAGCCTGCATAGGAGCAGGAATACGTCCGCCTCTGTTAATCATTACAGCAGGCGATTTTTTGCTGACATTCATTACAGGGCCTCTGCCTAAAAGTCCTCCGAAATCAAGCTCGTCACCTTCGTTAAGACCGATTGCGGGTATGACTCTGACAGCGGTTGTCTTGGAGTTTACCATGCCTATTGCGGCCTCATCGGCTATGAGCGCGGATATTGTTTCTGACGGTGTATCTCCCGGTATTACTATCATATCAAGACCCACAGAGCATACGGCCGTCATGGCTTCAAGCTTTTCGATTGTAAGGGCTCTGTCTCTTGCCGCTGCAATCATGCCGGCATCCTCAGTCACAGGTATGAATGCGCCCGAAAGCCCTCCCACATTTGAGGAGGCCATAACACCGCCTTTTTTGACAGCATCGTTTAACATTGCAAGGGCTGCGGTAGTGCCGCAGGCTCCGCACTGCTCAAGACCGATTTCCTCAAGTATATATGCAACCGAATCTCCTATTGCCGGAGTCGGTGCAAGTGACAGATCTATAATTCCGAAAGGCACGCCGAGAGCTCTGGATGCTTCGGCACCTACAAGCTGCCCCATTCTTGTGATTTTGAATGCTGTTTTTTTGATTTTGTCGGCAACCTCGTTTAACGGCGCGTCCTTTGGCATCTTGGCAAGGGCGGCTCTTACAACTCCGGGTCCTGAAACACCGACATTAAGAACACAGTCAGGCTCTCCAACGCCATGAAATGCTCCGGCCATAAACGGATTATCCTCAGGAGCATTACAGAATACAACCAGCTTGGCGGCGCCTATGCACTGGCTGTCCTTTGTAAGCTCCGCTGATTTTCTGACTGCTTCTCCCATCATCTTCACAGCATCCATATTGATGCCGGTTTTGGTTGATCCCACATTGACGGAGGAGCATACGAAGTCTGTTTCGGCAAGCGCTCTTGGTATTGACTCTATCAGCTCTCTGTCGCCTGCGGAAAACCCTTTCTGAACAAGCGCCGAATAGCCGCCTATGAAATTCACACCTATATCCTTTGCGGCGCGGTCAAGTGTTTTTGCATATTTGACCGGGTCTCCGCCCGAAGCTGCAGCCAGCATTGCTATGGGAGTTACCGATACTCTTTTGTTTACGATGGGAATATCGTATTTTTTCTCGATGGCCTCCCCTGTGCTGACAAGATTTTTTGCAAGTCTGTATATTTTGCTGTAGACTTTTTCACAGGATCTGTCTATGTCGGAGTCACAGCAGTCGAGAAGGGAGATTCCCATGGTTATAGTCCTTATGTCAAGGTTCTCCTCCTGTATCATGGTTATGGTTTCCATGATGTCTGTCATATTAAGCATTGTGTTCCTCCTAAATCCTGTGCATTGAATTGAATATGTCCTCGTGCATCACATGTATCTGCATATCGGGAACTGATTGTGCAATGTTTTTTTTGAGCGTGTCTATCTCGCATGACATATCTGTTATGTCGATTAACATTACCATTGCAAAGTATTCCTCAAGTACCGACTGAGTTACTTCAAGCACGTTTGCGTTTTCTTCTGCGCAGGCTCCCGCAACTTTGGCAAGGATGCCCACCATATCTTTTCCTATTACTGTTACAACTGCTTTCATCTGAATTTCTCCTTTGAATTTATCTTAACATTCTACCACAATGTATTTGTTTCTATCAAGAGTTTCTTCGGCCTTAAATGATATATGAAGGCCGGGATATTTCAGGGCAAAATATTTCCTGTTGGAGCCTCCGTGCCCTGCGGCATTTGAGATATCTCCGGGGCTGCACAAAACCGTGATGTTTCCCTCGCGGATTCCGATTTGTTTTTCTATTTCATCTCTTGCGATGGAGCTTTCGACAAGCTGTCTGAAAGCCGGGTGATATGTGCCGCCTGTGACGGCGCCGTTTTCGTTTATTATGTCGGTTGATTTAAGGCCGACCCTGATTATATTTATTCCCGCATCATCAAGGATCCTGTACATTTTTTTTGTTGTGTCCACAGCCTCATCAAGAGTAAGGGGCGTGTATTCTCCCCGCCGGTACATTTCAAGAAGTTCCGTATCCTCGATTATTATTGTGGGATAAAGCCTTGCTATTTCGGGAGCCGCCTTTACTGCTTCGTGAGCTGAATATATGCAGCTTTCGGGGCTGTCTCCGGGAAGCCCTATCATAAGCTGTATGCCCAGAGTGAAGCCGTATTCCCTAATCAGTCTGCAGGCGTCATATACGACGGCGGCATTGTGACCTCTGTTTGATTTTGCAAGTACGGCATCATCAAAGGACTGAACTCCGAGCTCTATGACATCTACGGAATATTTTTTCAGATTGTCAAGTATGTTTTCGTCTATGTAGTCAGGTCTTGTGGACATATGTATTTTGTCTATGATGCCGCGCTGCTTGTATTCATAAGCTATGGCAAGAAACCTGTCCTGCTCCTCAACGGGTATGCCGGTGAAGCTGCCTCCGAAAAACGACAGCTCTATGGTATCCATGTCCATATTGTCCAATGTCGAAAGATATGTTCTGACTGTGTTTCTTACGTCCTCTTCGGTGACATCGCCCTGCCTTGCCGTTATTTTTTTCTGATTGCAGAAAACACAGTCGTTGGGGCAGCCGCGATGACTTATGAAAACGGGTATTATTGCGTGTTTTTTCATATGATTGAGCCTATGTCCTCCAGTGGATAATCAAAATATTTTATATTCAGGCCTCTGCCTTTGATAAAGCCCTGTATTTTATCGTAATCGGGGTGGGCTGATATATCGCCGCTGAATATTATTTCATCTCCGATACGGCCGCAGGTGCCTCCTATGAAGCCATATTCAAAGCCTCTTAAAACTATATGTCCCGGCCTTATAAGCAGGACGTCAAGCTGCGGCGAGGCGGCTCTGTAAATGCCCATGTCGGAAGTGATTACGGAGGTTTCATCTATTACTGCGGTATTGCATTTGGCATATCCCTGCTTCACATCGATTATATGCATTCCCTTTGCCTTTGCGGCATCAAGCAGACGCACTGCTGTGTATGCTGTATTGTGTATGAAATACCTGCCTGTGCAGGCGGCATTGAACGCTATGTCGTCAGGATAGCTGCAGCCGATTTCACATGGCCTTGCATGGATTATCTCATCTCCGAGTCTGCACATATATATGTCCGGGTGCGAGGCAATCTGAGGATAGACAAGATCTGTCGCATGCACGATATGAACCTCGTCTAATGTGTTGAGATATTTTTTCAGAGCTTCTCCTGCGTTTTCGGATATGTATATCAAGCTGAAATCACCTCCCGCAATATCTATTATACATTATATTTGTGGAAAAACCATAGAATTTGTAGTATACTATAAATTCAGACAGGCAGAATACACAGGGAGAAATATTATGGTTAATATAGGTAATGAATGGGACAAAATATTGGACGGAGAGTTTGACAAAGAGTACTATCAGAAACTCAGGCAGTTTCTGATAAGCGAATACAGATCAAGAAGAATATATCCTGATATGTACGATATATTCAATGCGCTTAAATATACGTCATACAGCGATGTGAAAGCAGTCATACTGGGGCAGGATCCGTACCATCAGCCGGGGCAGGCTCACGGGCTGTGTTTTTCGGTCAAAAAAGGAGTCAGAATCCCGCCGTCACTTGTGAATATATATAAGGAGCTTGAAAACGACACAGGCATCAAACCGCCGTCACACGGATGTCTTACCGACTGGGCGGAGCATGGAGTGCTGCTTCTTAACGCGACGCTGACGGTAAGAGAGGGGCAGCCCATGTCACACGCGGGCAGAGGCTGGGAAATCTTCACAGACCATGTGATAGAGCTTCTCAACAAAAGAGAGAAGCCGATGGTTTTCATACTGTGGGGCAACAACGCAAAAGCAAAGAAAAAAATGATAACAAATCCCGCGCATCTGGTGCTGGAGGGCGCTCATCCGAGCCCTCTGGGAGCGCACAAGGGCTTTTGGGACGGTAAATATTTTTCAAAGACCAACGAATTTCTCAAAGCAAACGGCATAGAGGAAATCGACTGGTCAATCAAAGAGTAACAGGAGGATTTATTGAAATGAGTATCGGACTTATTATTGTAATCGCGGTTATAGCCGTGCTTGTCATCTGGTTTATAGCCATGTACAACGGATTTGTAAAAATCAAAAACAGAGTGGATGAGGCATTTGCAACTATTGATGTATACCTCAAAAAAAGATATGACCTGATTCCGAACCTTGTCGAAACAGTCAGAGGCTATGCGGCTCACGAACAGGGCACCCTCGAAAAGGTTGTGCAGGCAAGAAATATGGCTCAGTCCGCAAGCAGCGAACAGGAAAAAATAGAGGCGGACAATATGCTTTCGGGAACTCTCAAATCTCTGTTTGCGGTGGCGGAGGGCTATCCTGACCTCAAAGCAAATACAAACTTCATCGATCTTCAGAATCAGCTTAAAGCTGTTGAAGAGGATATAGCAAATGCAAGGAAGTACTACAATGCGGTTGTAAGAGAGTTTAACACCAAAAGAGAGGTGTTCCCTTCCAATATTATTGCGGGAATGTTCAGGTTTGACGCAAGACCTCTTTATGAAGTTGAAACAGCAGAAGAAAGACAGAATGTTAAAGTACAGTTCTGACGGGTATTGACATGAAAAAGATATGCAGCAGAATATTAATTGTATTTATTGCCGCCTCGGTTTTTATGAGCTGCTTTGCGGCGGCAG
>CAVJEY010000079.1:6969-10214 GCA_963648745.1 Christensenellaceae bacterium Phil1 | reverse complement strand
CTTTCGGTTATATTTATATTTGTCAGATTGTAAAGGACAATAAATGCCAGAGCGCCTGCTGCCGCAACAATCAGAATGATAACGGCATTCAGACTGTCCATCATATTGCATATTCTGTCTTCCATATCAAGGCATATTGAAGTCCCCTGCACATTGTCATTATCGGAAACCGCAGCGGCGGATTTATATATGCCGTCTGCCGATCTGTCCTGTGAAATCGCATATGCGGCGGTATATTCCGGTGCGCTGCCAAAGCCCTCTTTATATGTTTCATCGGAGATATATACATAATTGTTAACATAATTCTTGCATACACCTGATACCGTTACCTCTATTTCATCTCCGCTGTCGGCTGTCAGCTTTATTTTATCACCCTCGGATATGTCATATCTGTCGGCCAGCTTCATGCAGATAACAGCTTCTCCTGTCTGCGGGAATCTGATGGCGCTGCTGTCGTGAAGGTCGATGAAGCTGTCAAAATTATCATCTCTGCAGGCGATGAGGGTAAGCGCCGTTTCGTCCTCTCCGGAAGCAAATGACACCTCCTCCTCGTGAACAAATATCATTTCCGAAACAGATGATGAAGCTTCATCGGCAAAGGCCTGCTGCTGTTTCTGATTTAAGGCATCGTCAAAATATATGCTGTAGTCATATTTTATGATTTCGTTGTACTGAAAACCCACTATGTTTTTAACCGTATCGTTTATGCCAAATCCGGCGATAAGCAGCGCGGTGCAGCCGCTGATACCGAGTATCATCATAAAGAAACGTTTTTTGTATCTGAACAGATTTCTCAGCGTCACCTTGTAGAGAAAACCCAGCCTGTTCCAGAGCGGTGTGATTCTTTCAAGCAGTATTCTCTTGCCTGCAGGCGGTGCTTTGGGTCTCATAAGCTGTGACGGAGCTGTTCTGAAATCCTTTATCCCCGCTGCAAGGCAGGCTCCCATGGAGCATATCAGCGCTCCGGCAAGGGAATAGAAAAGGAGGGGAATATTGAAGCTGTAAGTCAGGCTGCAGCCGAAATCGTACATAATGCCGTATGCCTGCCATATTATGGCAGGAAATACAACGCAGCAGCTGAAATAGCCAATCAGCGTGCCAAGGAACCCCGCGCTGCCCGAATAAAACAGATATTCGGAAATAACGGAGCGGCTGCTGTAGCCAAGAGCTTTGAGAACGCCTATCTGTGTACGCTGCTCGTCAACCATTCTTGTCATTGTGGTGATACATACCAGTGCCGCCACAAGGAAAAAGAACACAGGGAAAACCTTTGCAACCTCGTTGACTATATTTGCATCGCTTTCAAATCCCACATAGCCTGTATTGATATCTCTTGTAAATACATAGGTTTCGGGTTTTTCAATATCTGCTATGTCTTTTTTGCCGTCTTCTATCTTTGTCTTTGCATCATCAAGCTCTTTTTTTGCGTCTGCAAATGAAGAATCCGCTTCGCTTTTGCCTGCTCTGTATTCCTCCCAGCCGTCTGCCAGGGTCTGTTTTTCTTTTTCAAGCTTTGCCTTGCCGGCCTCAGCCTGTTTGAGTCCTGAGTTTACTTTGGCCAAAGAAGCCGTAAGCTCTGCTTTTTTGCTGTCAAGCTGCTGCTTTGAGGCCTGATACTCCTCATCGGACATATATTCTCTGCCGGCCTCAAGCTGCGACAGCTGCTGATTTATCTGAGCAAGTCCTGCGTCAATCTGTTTTTTGGAGCCTGTTAATTTGCTGATTGTTTTGTTTATCTTTTTTTCGGATGCGTTTATTTTGCTCTGTCCTGCGACAAGCTCGTCGTAGGAGGAATCAAGCTTTGAATATGCTTCAGTTTTTTCTTTGAGGTAGCTGCTGAAGCCGTCATCGTATTCTTCCTGCGCGTCTTTTATCTTATCGTCAGCTTCCGATTTTATTTCATCATATCTTCTCTGTGAGGCGGTCTCTGCCGCTGCGGTGATTTCGGACTTCACATCGTCTATCTGCGCTTTGTATTCGTCTGAATATATAGAGGCGGTTTTGTCAATGGTAAGATAGATTTCAGTATATATATCCGAATCAAAGCCTTCGGGAAGGATATAGAAGTAGGCCTCGATTGTGCCGTTGCCAAGTGAGGTGGAGCCTCTTTCGTAATTGAGATAGAGTGGCGAGTAGACAAGCCCTGTTATCGTGTATTTGCGATGAGAAAATGCATCGAGAGTGTCCTTTGAATTGTCATCCGAAAGTTCGATTGTCCTGCCTATATCATCAGCGCTGTATACTCTGCCGTCTGCGACACATTCATCTGATGACTCCGGCATTCTTCCTTCAAGGAGTTTGACTTTGTTTACAGCTTCGGTAACGGAATAAGCTCTGAGAACCTGATCTGTTTCGCCTGCGCTGCACAGCACATCATAGGAGATGCTGCCCTCCGCGGCGCTTACATTGTCTAATGACGATATATATTCGACATCTTCCGCTTCATAGCCGAGAGTGGATATGAGCTGATAGTCATAAAGGTTTCTTTCGGTCAGATATTCGTCAAGGGTGTTTACCATGGCGTCTCTTGTGACTTTGAGACCCGCAAAAAGACCTGTTCCAAGTGCGATGATTATGAGAATTGCAAGGTATCTGCCAAGGCTGTTTTTGATTTCTCTTAAAGTTATTTTTGTAAGCATTTTTTACCACTCTATTAAATCTACAGAAACAGGATTTTCGTTTATTTCAACGGAGCTGACAGTACCGTTTTTTACGCGGATGATTCTGTCCGCCATAGGCGTTAAGGCCAGATTGTGAGTAATGATGACTATGGTCATGCCTGTCTGCCTGCCGGTTGTCTGAAGCAGCTTGAGGATAGCCTTACCGGTATTGTAGTCAAGAGCTCCCGTAGGCTCATCACAGAGAAGCAGCTTCGGGTTTTTGGCAAGGGCTCTTGCTATTGCAACTCTCTGCTGCTCTCCGCCCGAAAGCTGCGCAGGGAAGTTGTTCATGCGGTTTTCAAGTCCCACCTGTTTCAGGACCTGCCTGCTGTCGAGAGGTTCTTTGCATATCTGGGCTGCAAGTGAGACATTTTCAAGGGCTGTCAGATTCTGAACCAGATTATAGAACTGAAAAACAAACCCTATGTCATAGCGCCTGTAGGATGTTAAATCCCGCTCCGAAAGCGCTGAGATTTCCCTGCCGTCAAGGTACACCCTGCCTTCTGTCAGAGTATCCATGCCTCCGAGTATGTTGAGCAGAGTTGTTTTGCCTGCGCCCGAAGCCCCTGTTATAACGCAGATTTC
>CAVJEY010000079.1:0-6729 GCA_963648745.1 Christensenellaceae bacterium Phil1 | reverse complement strand
GGCAAAACAGCACATAAAAAAGAGCATATAATCATTATTTTGCGACACATGAGCTTTTTTGTAAAGAAAAAAACGGCTGAGGCGCTTTACTTTTTTGGAGCAGAATAGTATAATTAAATACAGCATCTTAAGGGGAACAACATTATAGCGAAACAGGCATAAGACTGCCGAATATAAACTGAATTTAAATGATATTGTTGAGGTTCCCCGAGCTTGCGCAATATCTATATTTTTTAGGAGAGATATTTTGGAATATGTATGGGGAGCGCTGGCAGGCCTTGCCTTTGGCGGACTTGTAGGAGCAATTAAATATTATATTCTCTGGCACAGGACGGCAAAGCTGCCCGAAAACAGCGAAATAACGCCATCGTATGTATATATCAGGATGATTGCAAGTAATATTGTTAATATAGCTGTGCTGGCAACCGTGTTTCTGCTGCGGGACATTATGAGCTTCAGCTTTGTGGCGGCGCTGCTTGGGGCGGCTGTCGGACTCAGCATCGCAGGCAAGCTTGCACCCGTCAGAAAAATAGTTCAGCGTATCCGGGAGGAGTGACAGATTTATGATAGCAAAACTCAATGACATCGGAATGACGGATTCCATGATAACCAGTGCGGTTATTACGGTCATAATCTGTGTCCTTGCAATTATAGCAGGCCGCAGGATAGAGATGATACCGTCGGGAGTTCAGAATATGATAGAAATGGGCATCGAAAAACTCAACGGCTTCTTTACGGGAGTTATGGGTGAGCATCTGTGCAGCAGATATTTCCCGCTGATAGCGACGCTGTTTATCTATATTCTGATATGCAACTATTCCGGACTTCTGCCGCTTGCAGGCGAGGCGCCGGGATTTCAGGCTCCGACAAGCGATATCAACTTCCCCGCAGGGATGGCGATTATCGTGTTTGTGGCAATACAGGCAATAGGAATAAGAGAGCACAGAGGGCTTGGCACCTTCAAAAGACTGTTCAAACCGTTTGTTTTCATATTCCCGCTGCTGCTTATGGATGAATTTATCAAGCCGGTATCGCTTACCTTCCGACTTTACGGCAACACCTACGGAGATGAGCAGGTTATCGGAGCATTCTTTGATATATGTCCTATAGGACTTCCGGTGGTAATGCAGCTTCTGGTGGTTCTTCTGGGACTTATTCAGGCACTGGTGTTTTCACTGCTGACAGCTATATATATACAGGAAGCGTGTGAGATTGAAGAACATCTGTAAATATATTTTATTGTGTGCGCCGCAGGCATATATCGTGCAGGCGGCAGGCGAGCCGGTTTCAGGCTCGTACAAATCAGAAAAGGAGAGGATTATATGACAACCGGATTAATCGCAATTGCAGTAGGCTTGGCAATCGGACTTGCAGCTATAGGCCCCGGAATCGGCATGGGTATAGCAGGAGGCAAGGCACTTGAGGGAATGGCAAGACAGCCTGAAATGATGAGTACGCTTCGTACCAATATGATACTTACATTTGCGTTCATGGAATCAATTACTATCTACGGTCTTGTATTTGCATTCCTGCTTTTGGCAAAGATGTAACCTAAACTGTAAACAAGGAGGGCTTCTGTTATGTTGGAAGCATTGGGCATAAGTCTCAAAGAGCTGATATTTGTTATCATTAACTTCCTGATTCTTGTTGCGGTTCTGACCAGATTTTTATACAAGCCGTTTCTTGGCGCTCTCGAAAAACGAAAACAGGCAATCGAAGACGCGTTCAGCAATGCGGATGCCACCAACAGGAAGGCTGACGAAAAATACGAAGCATACACCAAAAAGCTTGCAAGAGCTGAGGCCGAAAGCAGAGAGATTATAAAATCAGCCAGACTCAAGGCGGACGATCAGGCCAATACGATTATAGAGGACGCAAGGGCAGAGGCTGCAAGAATCAGACAAAACGCCGAAAAAGAAGCACAGAGAGAAAAAGAAAAAGCCCTGAAGGAAGTAAGAGAGCAGATCGGGCAGCTTGCACTTCTTGCTGCTGAGCAGATTCTCGAAAAACAGATAGCAATAGAAGGACAGGATGAGATAATAGACAGAGTATTAGAAAAGGCAGGTACTTCACAATGGCAGAATTAACAGTGGATCTGACATACGGTACGGCCTTGTATCAGGCTGCTGCCGAGACAGGCAGACAAAGAGAAATCCTTGAAGAAGGCTGCTTTCTGGCGGATCTGTTAAAATCGGAGCCTGAGCTTGATATGCTCCTCAAAAGTCCTGCAATAGCGGCAGAGCAGAAGAAAACCCTGCTGTGCGATATATTTGAGGGCAAACTGGTGCAGGAGCTTGTGAATTTCCTGTGCATACTTATAGACAAGGGCAGATTTACCCATTTTGCAAGAATAATGAGAGTATACGGCAGGCTTTATGATAACAGAGAAGGCATAATCAAAGGCACCATATATTCGGTGGAGCCTCTTGACAGCCGCAGACTTGAAGAATTTGAAAAACAGACGGCAAAGCTTATGGGAGGCAGAGTATTCCTCGAAAACAGGACAGACAAATCTCTCATAGGAGGAGTCAAGGTGCTTGTAAACGGCAAGATAATCGATGCAAGTATCAGAAGCAGACTGGACAGAATAGCTTCGGAAATCAGAGTATAAAGGAGGGAGGTAAACATGAATTTACGTCCTGAAGAAATAAGTGCTGTCATAAAACAGCAGATACTTAACTACAAAAACGCGCTTGAGGTTTCTGATTTTGGAACTGTAATTCAGGTGGGCGACGGTATAGCCAGAGTATACGGACTTGAAAACTGTATGTCGGGAGAGCTTCTGGAGTTTCCGGGAGGAGTTTACGGTATGGCGCTCAATCTTGAAGAGGACAATGTCGGAGCCGTAATCATGGGGCCTGATATAGGTATCAAAGAAGGCGATATCGTTAAGCCGACAGGTACGGTTGTAGAGGTTCCTGTGGGTGAGGATCTCATAGGCAGAGTAGTAAATCCTCTGGGTCTGCCTATAGACGGCAAAGGAGAGATCAAAGCAGAGGCTCACAGGCCCGTTGAATATCCGGCGCCCGGCGTGCTGCAGAGAAAATCCGTAAACCAGCCGCTGCAGACAGGCATCAAGGCAATAGACTCGATGATACCTATAGGCAAAGGTCAGAGAGAGCTTATCATAGGCGACAGGCAAACAGGCAAAACCGCCATTGCCATAGATACAATAATAAATCAGAAGGGCAAAGACGTAATCTGCATATATGTCGCCATAGGACAAAAAAAATCGACAGTTGCACAGCTTGTTCAGAACCTCGAAAACAAAGGTGCCATGGACTATACCATAGTTGTGTCGGCTACAGCCAGCGAGGTTGCGCCGCTGCAGTATATAGCGCCGTATGCAGGCTGCGCCATGGCGGAGCATTTCATGTATCAGGGCAGAGACGTCCTGATTATATATGACGATTTATCAAAACACGCGGTGGCATACCGTGCGATGTCGCTGCTGCTTAGAAGACCGCCGGGAAGAGAAGCCTATCCGGGAGATGTATTCTATCTTCACTCAAGACTTCTTGAGAGAGCCGCAAGGCTTTCGGATGAGCTTGGCGGAGGCTCCATTACAGCGCTTCCGATTATAGAGACTCAGGCGGGGGATGTATCGGCATATATCCCTACAAACGTAATTTCGATTACAGACGGACAGATATTCCTCGAAACGGAGCTGTTTTTCTCAGGCCAGAGACCTGCGGTAAATGCGGGTATTTCGGTATCGCGTGTAGGCGGTAATGCGCAGATAAAAGCGATGAAGCAGGTTGCAAGCAAAATCAAGCTTGAGCTTGCGCAGTATACCGAGCTTGCAAGCTTTGCACAGTTCGGTTCGGATGTAGACAAGGAGACCAAAGCAAGGCTTGACCACGGTGCGGTTCTGATGGAGGTATTAAAACAGGGGCAGTATTCACCTGTAGATGTCGAAACACAGGTAATGATTCTGTATGCTGCGGTAAACTACTATCTTGAAGATATTCCGCACGAAAGAATCAAGGACTTTGAAAAGCAGTTTGCGGAATTCATGGATGTTCACTATCCTCAGGTTCAGAGAAGAATCAAAGACAGCGGCAGGCTGGATGAGGAGACGGAAGAATTCCTCAAAGACGCAATAGAAGAATTCAAAAAACTGTTTGCAGACAAATAGTATGCAGTGAAAGGGGGAATGTCTGATGGGCGAAAATATGCAGGACATCAAAAGGCGCATCAAAAGTGTATCCAGCACGATGCAGATAACAAACGCGATGAAGCTTGTATCTGCGGCAAAGCTTCGAAAAGCCAAGGCCACTTTTGAAAAAACCACTGAATATTTTAACTTCATCACACATACCATTGAGGAAATATTCAACAACAACAGTGAGGTTCCTCCCGAATATCTGGCAGGCAACAGGGAAATCAAAACCACCTGCTATATAGTGGTTACAAGCTGCAGGGGTCTTTGCGGCGGATTTAACAATAATATAATTAAAGAAGCCGAACAGGATTTTGAAGAGGACTGGGAAAAACCCGTAATTGTAGCCATAGGCACCAAGGGCAAGGAATATTTCGAAAAAAGAGGCTATGAGATATACAAAGAATATCTGGCGCCTCCTGAGGATATATCCTTCCTTGAAACCAGAGAAATATCAAAACCTATCATAGATATGTATGACAGAGGTGAAATTGACGAGATAGTTTTAATTTATACCGGCTTCAAAAACTCTATCGAGCAGGAGGTCAAAAACATTATCCTGCTGCCGTTTGACATACAGCCTGACCCAGATGTTCTGATACATGAGCAGGATGTTGAATACGAGCCGTCGGTAGATGCGGTTTTTAACTATCTGGTACCAAAATACGTTGAAATGATGATATATTCGGCGGTAGTCGAGTCGGCGACCTGCGAGCACGCGGCAAGAAGACTTGCTATGGAAAACGCTACAGATAATGCTTCTGATATGCTCGGCAGCCTGTCACAGTACTACAATCGTGCAAGACAGGCGGAGATTACAGATGAGATAATCGAAATCGTTGCCGGCGCGGAAGCACAGAAATAACAGGAGGTAACAGACTTTGAGCAAAGGAATAATACATCAGATTATAGGACCGGTTATAGACGTCAGATTCGAGCCGGAGCATCTGCCTGATCTGCTCAATGCGATTGATATTGAGCTTGACGGCAGGACCATTGTTGCAGAGGTTGCGCAGCATATAGGTGATGATGTTGTAAGATGCGTTGCGTTATCTTCTACAGACGGACTCAGGAGAGGTATGCAGGCAAGCGATACGGGAGCACCTATCAGCGTACCTGTAGGGCCTGAGGTTTTAGGCAGACTGTTCAATGTAATAGGAGAAACCATAGACGGCAAGGAGCCTGTGACAACAGCAGCCAGAAGCTCCATACACAAGCCTGCTCCAAGCTTTGAGGATCAGGACACATCTGCACAGATATTTGAAACAGGCATCAAGGTAATCGACCTTATTGCCCCATATACCAAAGGCGGCAAGGTAGGCCTGTTTGGCGGTGCGGGAGTAGGCAAGACCGTACTTATACAGGAGCTTATCCACAACATAGCCAAAGAGCATGGCGGTATCTCCGTATTTGCAGGTGTAGGCGAGAGAACAAGAGAAGGCAACGACCTCTATTATGAAATGATAGATTCGGGAGTAATAGAAAAAACAGCGATGGTTTTCGGCCAGATGAACGAGCCACCCGGAGCAAGAATGAGAGTTGCCCTTACGGGACTTACCATGGCTGAGTATTTCAGAGATGTCGAGGGGCAGGACGTACTTCTGTTCATAGACAATATATTCAGATTCACGCAGGCAGGCTCGGAAGTGTCGGCGCTTCTTGGCAGAGTTCCGTCGGCGGTAGGCTATCAGCCGACGCTGGCTACGGAGATGGGTGCGCTGCAGGAGAGAATCACATCAACCAAAAAAGGTTCGATTACATCGGTTCAGGCTGTATATGTGCCTGCCGACGACCTTACAGACCCTGCTCCTGCCACAACATTTGCGCATCTTGATGCCACCACCGTACTTTCGAGAGCCATTACGGCGCTGGGCATATACCCTGCCGTTGACCCGCTGGATTCAACATCAAGAATAATGGATCCCCTTATTCTGGGTGAGGAACACTATAACACGGCAAGAGGTGTTCAGGAAGTGCTGCAAAGATACAAGGATCTTCAGGACATCATAGCCATTCTGGGTATGGACGAATTGTCTGAGGAAGACAAACTTGTAGTAAACAGAGCAAGAAAAATCCAGAGATTTTTATCTCAGCCTTTCAGTGTTGCCGAGCAGTTTACGGGAACTCCGGGTAAATATATACCGCTCAAGGAGACTATCAGAGGCTTCAGAGAAATCCTTGACGGCAAACACGATGAAATACCTGAGCAGCTGTTCCTGATGGCAGGCGGCATTGATGAAGTTGTAGAAAGGTACGAAAAGAGTCATGGCTAACAGCGTTAAACTTGAGGTGATAACACCGTCAAAGCTGTTTTACAGCGGTGAGGTTGATCTCGTAATTGTAACAACCCTGACAGGTGATGAGGGATTTATGGCAAATCACTCGTGGGCAACCAAGCTTCTGGATGTGGGAGAGCTGTGGATTCAGGAAAAAGGCAAAACCTATGATGAATTCAAAGTGGCAGCCGTATCGGGAGGCTTTATAGATGTCAAGGACAGCATTGTCATATTTACGGATGCGGCTGAATGGTCTGAGGATATTGACATGGAGAGAGTTCTGAGCAAAAA
>CAVJEY010000078.1:0-10235 GCA_963648745.1 Christensenellaceae bacterium Phil1 | reverse complement strand
ACTCTGCAGGAAGTATGCCTGTTTTGGCTGCTGTAAATCCTATTGCCGTCATTGCAAATATCGCCGCTATTTTTAGAAAAACTGTAAGCATATATATCTCCCGAAGTTAGAATTGCTGTATATATAAGTATATCACAATACAATATGATTTCATTGCTTTTATTTATATCAGAGCAGTCTGCCGTTATCTGCTCTGCCTGCTTATTACAAAATCCCTGAAGGCTTTAGCAGCGGGGGATAAATATGCATCGTTATTCTGTACCATGAAAAACTCCCGTCTGTACGGCGGATAGTCAATTTCAAGGATTGACACATCAAGCTTCATAAGCATATCCATATATGGGACCACCGCTATTCCGAAGCCTCCCGCCACAAGCCCTGCAACCACCTGATCCTCCTCGGTTTCGCATGAAATATCGGGTCTTGCTCCTATGTAATCAAAAAGCCCGTCCACCACGCTGCGTACGCCTGCGCCCTCAGAAAAATATATCTGAGGATAGGCAAGAGTCTCCTCAAGGCTTACGGATTTGCGCTCTGAGAGGGGATGTCCGCCCGGCACAATCACAACCAGCTTCTGCTTCATCACATAAGTCGCTGTCATATCTGATTCCGGCTCCGGGGCAGAACAGAACACAAGATCAAACGCCCTGTCGGCAAGACCTGCAAGCAGAGGCTCCGTCCGCTCGGTGTGAAACGTGAATCTGATGTTCTTTTCGGGGTTTTCTCTGATAAATTCCGCTGCAAGGCGCGGTACGAAATCCACACCAAGAACTCTGAGAAATCCCAGCCTTATGAGGCCTTCGCCGCCTGCGCTTCGTTTAATCGAAGCAATACCCTCATCAAGTGTCGAAAGTGTTCTCTGACAGGTATCAAGAAATTCTTCTCCGAACCTTGTCAGAATTGTGTTTCTGCCCTTTTTTTCAAACAGCTGCACGCCCAGCTCTTTTTCCAGCTGCCGCACAGCGTGACTTAGGCTTGGCTGTGAAATGCAGAGCATTTTCGCCGCTTTTGTATAGTGCTGCAGCTGCGCAAGCTTAACAAAATATCTGATATAGTCTAAATTCATCAAAATCCCTCCCTGTCCGTAATCATATAATATCACAATTTATAGATACAGGCTATAGTTTTATTAAAACAATCAATTTGTTTTGCTGCCCGCTTTGTGATACAGTAAAAGCAGTTGCAATATGCGGCAGGAAAGGACTGACTTTATTTATGGAAACTCAAAAAACACCGGACAGGCTTACTGTAATTCCCGGAGAGGCGGCACTTGGCATTGCCCTGGTTATAAACACGATGGGTGTAATGCTGATGCTTTACTCGGGTTCGGGGATTTCTGCCATTTCCAGTGTTCCCTACGCTTTTTCCGTGGTTTTTCCTGTATTCACACTGGGCACATGGACATACCTGTTTCAGGGGGTGCTGGTGCTCAGCCTTATGGTCATGAGACGCAGTTTTGTGCCCTCATATATGTTCAGCTTCGTCACAGGCTTTATCTTCGGCAAGCTGCTTGATCTTCATTCACTGTGGATTTATACGCTTCCCGATTCTCTGCCGTGGCGCATATCATATTTTGCAATAAGCTATATACTGATATGCATAGGAATTGCTCTCTGCAACCGCTGCGGACTTCCAATCATCCCGACCGATCTGTTTCCGAGGGAGCTTACCGACATCACATCGCTTGATTATTCCAAAATCAAAATAGGTTTTGATGTCGCCTGCATTGCGGTAACTGCCGCCATGACGCAGATTGCGCTGGGGCATATATCGGGGCTTGGAATAGGCACCGTACTTGCCGCTTTTACTATGGGAAAGGTCATAGGTATATTCGGTACTGTAATGGATCGCAGGCTGAAATTCACGGCATATCTGCCGCTTCAGGCAAAGCACCTGTTAAGGCTTGTAAGCAAATAAATCTCATTTTTTCATGGAGGTATCATATGAACAGTTTGTTACTGCTGGTGACA
Organism: Christensenellaceae bacterium Phil1; assembly: GCA_963648745.1. Classification (GTDB taxonomy): domain Bacteria; phylum Bacillota; class Clostridia; order Peptostreptococcales; family Anaerovoracaceae; genus UMGS973. The sequence goes on along the minus strand of CAVJEY010000078.1, from coordinate 8,265 downwards.
TACACAGCAAAGCCCGGTTTCAGAGATGAATTCGTAAAGAGAATACTCGATTCGGGACTGATTGAAAAAATCCGCCGCGAGGACGGTTTCATTTCCTACAATTATTATCTTGACGCAGATAATCCTGACAGGATACTGCTTGTCGAGGAATGGGTTTCCGAAGCCTATCAGAAAAAACACATGAAAACACCTCATATGGCAGAGCTTGCAGCTGTCAAAGACAGCTGTATACTAGGCACAGAGGTGCGAAAAATACAGCTTTGACTTTATTGACGGCTTCTCCATTGAATCTGCAGAGGCTGTCATCATCCTCCCTTAACATTAATGAATTATATGCAATACGAGAGTCCGGCAGGGTTTGTCAGACTCTCGTATTTTATCTTATTAAAGCAGCATTCTGTCATTATCTATTTCAAATTTTTCCACAAGCTTTTCGACAGTCATCTCGTCGCGTTCTTTGCCGGAAATGTCCATAACAATTCTGCCTGCCTGCATCAGAATGGTTCTGTTGCCGTGCTCTAATGCCGCTTTCATATTGTGCGTTATCATCATTGTGCACATTCTGCCCTCGGCTGCAAATTTATCCGTAAGCTCAAGGACTTTTTTGGCAGCTGACGGGTCAAGGGCCGCAGTATGCTCATCAAGCAGCAGCAGCTTAGGCTTTGAGATCACTGCCATAAACAGTGTCAGCGCCTGTCTCTGTCCGCCGGAAAGCAGTCTTGCTTTTTCTTTCATTCTGTCCTCAAGGCCCATGCCCAGCATCGAAAGCTTTTCTCTGAAAAGTTCTCTGTCGGCTTTGTTGATGCCTGCCTGAAGGCCTCTTTTTCTTGTCTTGTTGTATGCAATGGACAGGTTTTCCTCAATGGTCATATCAAAAGCCGTGCCTTTTAGAGGATCCTGAAAAACTCTCCCTATATGCACCGCTCTTTTGTGCTCCGGAAGCTTTGACAGTTCTATGCCGTCAAGCACAATGCTTCCGCTGTCTGATGGAAACACTCCCGCAATGGAGTTCATAAGAGTTGATTTGCCTGCGCCGTTGCTGCCTATGATTGTAATGAAATCTCCCTCTCTGCCGTGAAAATCAATGCCGTCAAGGGCTTTGAGCTCGTTTATTGTGCCTTTGCCGAAGGTCTTTACGAGGTTTTGTATTTTAAGCATTTTTGCCGCCCCCTTTGCCTCTTTTTTTGAACAGGGAGAAGTTCTCACCCAGAAGTCCCATCGAAAGCGCTATTGTAACGATTACCGCCGATACCAGCTTCAGATCTGTCGGAGGCATACCTATGTAAAGGGCTATCGCGATTACCATTCTGTAAAGCACCGCGCCAAGGGCAACCGCAACGAGCCTTCTTATGAGGCTGCGTGTTCCGAATATTACCTCTCCTATGATTACCGATGCCAGACCTATAACTACCATGCCTACGCCCATGCCGACATCCGAATATCCCTGATACTGAGCCAGCATACCGCCTGCAAGGCCTACAAGACCGTTTGATACGGCAAGGCCCAGAAGCTTCATATTGTCACTGCTGATGCCGTAGGCTCTGACCATTTCCTCATTGTCGCCTGTGGCGCGAAGTGCAAAGCCTTTGCGTGTATTGAGGAAGCCGTACATCAGAGCAATTATAACGGCGACTATGACAGCCCCGACAATTATAGAGCTCCATTCAAAACCGCCAAACAGCTCTTCGGCTTTTCTGTACAGGGTGGGCACATTGTTGAGATTGACATTCGCCTTGCCCTGTATTCTTAAATTTATCGAGTAGATTCCCAGCATTACAAGTATGCCGGCAAGCAGCGGCTGTATTTTGAGTCTGGTATTAAGCAGCGCCGTGACAGCTCCTGCTCCCATACCCAGCACAAACGCCGCCACAAGCGCCAGTATGCACATGACCGCCTGCATATGAGGGCTCATATCTGCTGCCGCAGTACATATTACCGCCGATATTGCAGCGCCTGTAACAATGCTTCCGTCAACCGTAAGGTCGGGTGTGTTAAGTGTTCTGAATGACAAAAACACTCCGAGGGCCAATATTGAATATATCAGCCCTAGTTCAAGTGATTCCAGTAAGATAATAACTATCATTTTTTAATGTCCTCTATAAATCCTCTTTTGCAAGATCTGTTGCTTTTTCCATTACTGAGTCAGGTATTTTGATTCCCATGGCGTCTGCTGTTTCGCTGTTGATAAACACGCTTGTCTCGTCCATTGTTCTTACAGGCATGGTTGCCGTGTCTGCGCCATTCAGAACTTCAATCACCATATCAGCGGTCTGCTGTCCCAGATACTCGTAATCAACACCTGATGTTGCAAATGCTCCGTCTTTTACCATTGAATCGGCTCCTACATAAAACGGTACCTTGGCATTAATGAAAACTTCATTTGCTACAGCTATTGAGGATGCAACCGTATTGTCAGTAGGTGAGAATACTATGTCGCATTTTTTGGCAAGGCTCTGTGCTGCCGTCTGGATTTCGTTGGCGCTTGTAATTGCTGTTTCTATTACCTTAAGCCCGTTTGCATCTGCGTATTCTTTGAGTTTTTCAACTGTTGCAACAGAGTTTGTTTCACTTGAGTTGTAAAGTGTGCCTACGGTTTTGAATCCCGGTGTCAGTTCTTTTGCAAGCTCCATTATCTGAGCAACATCAACGGCGTCGGATGTGCCTGTGATATTGCCTCCCGGATTGTCAAGGTCTTTGACAACGCCTGCGGCTACAGGGTCTGTAACTGCTGAGAATATGATTGGAATATCGCTGGTTTCACCCATGGCAACCTGCGCTGCCGGAGTTGTTATTGCCACAATGACATCAACCTTGTCAGCCACAAAGCCCTGACATATAGTCTTGAGGTTTGACTGTTCGTTCTGTGCATTCTGATAATCTATTGTTATGTTTTCTCCGTCTTTATAGCCTTCTGCTTCAAGCTGTGCAATAATCGCTTCTCTGATCTGGTCAAGCGAAGTGTGCTCAACAAGCTGCACAATACCTATTTTGAAGCTGTCGTCTGTGCCGGCTGTTTTGCTGTCTGATGAACCGCAGCCTGTAAATGCTGCCATCATCACCATAAGCGCTATAAGGGTGATTGCCATAAGTCTTTTTTTCATTTGTTCTGTTGTCCTGTATATCCTCATACAGGACTCTCCTTTCTGTTTTTGTTTTTTAAGATGTCAGGAGTCTCTGCAAAATATGCCGCAGGATATGGGAAATAAAAAACGCCCATCCTCTCTCAAGGACAAGCGTATGCCTGCGGTACCACCTTGTTTAACGGAAAATCCGTTCTCTCTGCAGAGTGCCGTCACACTCCCTGCCCGTCACGCCGGCATCACGTCTTGGCTACTTGGCAAATACCGTTCACCTCGCCCTCGGAGGCCCATTTACTGAAACTGCATTTATCCGGATCACACCGCCCCGGACTCTCTGGGAAACCGTACCTCAGTTTTACTTCCTCGTCTTCGGTTTGTTCCTATTTATTTGGTATGGTCATATACTACCACTCATTTTTTGTGCTGTCAACTATTTTTTAAAAACTTTTTTGTGTTTTTTTCACAAATTGCCCACTGTCTGTCCTCACATACATCAGGTTTCCTGAAACTGACTGTTGTATATATCACTGTACAGCCCGCCTTTTGCAAGCAGCTCCTCATGGGTGCCTCTCTCTATTATCCTGCCGTCGCGCATAACAATAATAAGGGAAGCGTTTCGTATTGTCGAAAGCCTGTGAGCGACAATAAAGCTTGTCCTGCCCTCCATAAGCCTGTCAAAGGCCTCCTGAATCTGAAGCTCTGTTCTCGTATCTATATTAGAGGTTGCCTCATCTAATATGAGCATAGGTGGCGATATGAGCATTACTCTTGTGATGCAAAGAAGCTGTTTCTGTCCAAGGCTCAGGCTGTCCTCATTCAGAACAGTATCAAGACCGTCAGGCAGCTTCTCTATGAACTCCCAGCTGTGGGCTTCCTTTGCCGCCCTGATGATTTCCTCATCAGAAGCCTCGGGTTTGCCAAAAGCTATGTTTTCTCTGACAGTGCCATGCTTAATCCATGTGTCCTGCAGCACCATTCCGAAATTTCCTCTGAGGGAATGTCTTGAAACATCGGTTACAGAGGTTCCGTCAATTCTGATACTGCCTCTGTCCGCATCATAAAACCTCATAAGCAGATTTATAAGGGTGGTTTTGCCGCAGCCTGTAGGTCCCACAACAGCAATTCTCATGCCCGGAGACACGTTAAGGTTAAAATCCTGTATAAGCGGGATGTCCTTGACATAGCTGAAATACATATGCTCAATATCAACCTCGCCTTTTATGTTCTCCTGCGCATTGTCTTTATCTTCTGTCTCCACCGGCTGCTCAAGCAGCTCAAATATCCTTGCCGCGCAGGCAAGAGCATTCTGCATTTCGGTTACAACCGAGCTTATGTCATTAAAAGGCTTCATGTACTGGTTCGCATAAAACAGCATAATCGAAAGGCCGCCCACAGTCAGCATTCCTTTTGGTATGAGCAGCACTCCGATAAGCGCTACCCCCGCATATATTATATTGTTCACAAATCTGGTACTCGGGTTTGTCAGACTGCTGTAAAACACCGCTTTCTGGCTGTATTTCTGCAGCTCCGTATTGATTTTTTCAAAATCCTCCGAAGCTCTCTGCTCATGTCCGAAGGCTTTCACCGTTTTCTGTCCGCTTATTATTTCCTCCGCCAGCGCCGTCTGCGCGCCTCTTGCCTCGCTTTGTCTGCTGAACATATTAAACGAACGTGAGGCTATGAACTTTGCAACCAGAAAGCTGAGAGGTGTCAGCAGTATCACAAGCAGCGTAATCCATACATTCTGCGCAAGCATAAAAGCAATTGTGGCTATAACTGTAACAGCGCTGACAAAAAGCTGTGTAAATCCCAGCAGCAGACCGTCCGAAAGAATGTCGGCATCCGCAATAATACGGCTGACAATATCTCCTGATGCGTGTCTGTCAAGATACGACAGCGGCAGCTTCTGTATATGGTTTATCGCCTTTGACCGTATATCCTGCACAACTCTGTAGGTCATGCGGTTGTTGACAAGATTCATAGCCCACAAAAGCACAGCGGCTCCTGCCGCAAACAGGAGTACCTGCCTGAGATATAACCACATATTATCAAAAAACACATTGTGCTCCGATATGATTTCATCTATGGCGCTGCCAAAAAGCACCGGCACATAAAGCTGCATTATCACAGAGGCTGCGGCAAAAATTATGCTCAGCACCAGCAGCCATTTGTAGCCTGCGATAAATTTCATCAGCCTGCGCAAAGTCCTGCGGCTTTCGCTTTTTTTCTTATCTCTGCTGCTCATCCTGCGTCCTTTCTTCCGGAAACTGCGAATAATATATTTCACGATAGGTTTCACAATCTGCCATAAGCTCCTCGTGCGTGCCTTTGCCTGCCATAGCTCCGTTGTCAAGTACAATTATCATATCCGACTGTTTTATGGCCGAAATTCTCTGTGAAACAATAAACACCACACTGCTGACATTGCTGCTGCGCAGGGCTTTTCGAAGCGCCGCCTCGGTAGCAAAGTCCAGTGCGCTGAAGCTGTCGTCAAAAATAAGTATTTCAGGCTCTTTGACAAGAGTTCTGGCAATTGATATGCGCTGTCTCTGCCCTCCCGAAAGGTTGCCTCCGTTGCGCTCAAGTTCAAAGTCAAGCTGCCCCGGCTTGTCCTGCACAACAGCTTTTGCCTGCGCAGTTTCAAGAGCCTTCCACAGCTTCTCATCACCTGCCGCCTCATTGCCCCATTTGAGATTGTCCCTGATACTTCCCTTAAACAGCACCGTCCTCTGCTGCACGATTCCCGTTTTGCGGTCAAGGCTTTTTTTTGAATACCCTTTTATATCCGCACCGTCCAGCAGAACACTTCCTTCTGTGGCATCATAAAATCTCATAATCAGATTTGCCAGTGTGGTTTTGCCGCTGCCCGTACCGCCTATAATGCCTATGGTCTGTCCCGGGGCTGCCTCAAATGATATGTTTTTGAGGCTTGGAGCCGCAGCGTCCTGATACCTGAATGTAACTCCTTCAAACTTAACGGCAGCGCCGTCTGCCGCATTAGAAATCTCATCCTTCTCCGGATATTCCATATCAGGCTCCATGGCAAGCACCTCTGAGATGCGCCCTGCACACGCCATTGATTTATTCAAAGTTATAATCAGAGCCGCAAGTTTGATAAGCTCAACAATAATCTGCATCATGTAGTTGTACAGAGCAACCGCCTCGCCCTGCTGCAGATTTCCAAGATTGACCTCCAGCGCAGCTCTGTCTATTAAAATTACCGTCGCAATATTTATGAGAGCATATGTCACAGGGTTAAGCACCGCAGAGATTTTGCCCACAAATTCATTGAGTCCTGTAAGCTCCCTGTTGCTGTCCTCAAACTCCTCCGCCGCATATTTTTCCCGGCAGAATGCCCTTATCACACGAACGCCCGTAATATTTTCTCTTGTCAGCTCTGTTATTCTGTCAAGAGCTGTCTGCACTTTTTTGAAAAGAGGTATGCTTACAAGCATAATTGCAAAAATTACAGCAAACAGCACAGGTACGGCCACTGCAAATACAACGGCGCATTTAACATTGACGGTAAATGCAACCGCTGTCGCTCCAAGCACGACAAACGGGCTTCGCAGTATCAGCCTCAGACCCATATTGACTCCGTTTTGCACCTGACTCACGTCATCGTTTATCCTTGTGACCAGCGTGTCGCTGCCTGCCCGGTCAAGCATTGAAAAAGAAAATTTCTGAATATGATCAAACATGGCCTGTCTCAGCGATGTGCCAAAACCGGCAGCAGCCTTAGCCGCAAAAAACTGCGCAGTGACTGTGCTTCCAAAGCCTAAAAGCGCCATGGCAAGCAAAGCAGCCGTACACAGAAATATATATCTGTGATCATGCTGAGCAGCCCCCGTATCTATCATTTTGGCAACAATAATAGGCACTGTCAGTTCAAACAGCACCTCCAGCAGCTTGAACAGCGGCGACAGTATGCTTTCTTTTGTGTATGGTTTAAGATATTTAAGCAGATTCTTCATTGGCCCTATCCTTTACAGTTATTCACAGATAGTATATCACATTCCGGCCGATATTAATAACATTGTTTTGTTGAATGATGTCTGATGCGGTGATAAAATAACGTTATAAGAAGGAGTGATGCGTAGATGAAAAAACTTTTGTCTGCCTTTGCCTGTATTATGCTGTTCACGTTTTCTCTGTGCTCCTGCGGTGCAGAGGTTCCGGAGGCACTGACAGGCAAGTGGGTATGTCAGGACAGCTCATACGGCTGTAAGGCAGGCTATGGCTATCTGGCGCTGCGGATTGAGGATAACGGACATTTCAGCCTTTATGATGAGCAGGCCGGAAACCCCGGCATATCCGGCACTGTGACCGGCACAAAAAATGCACTTGCCGGAACTGTCAGTATAAGGTGCGGAAGTGATGATTTTGACCCGCCCGCCTGCTGGGATCTTAAAACCAGAGATGTTCTGGAGTTTGAAGCATCCGAACCGGGGCGCATCAGGCTTTCACACAACGGCAAAACTCTCAGCTTCGCAAACTATACATCCGAAGAAGCTTTTACCTCATTCAGCCTTGCAGACAGATCCGAAAACTATAAATGGGAGTACGATATGAAAGGGACCGGCAGGATTTCCCTTGATATCAAAACAGAGCCTGATGCCGATGCAGTAAGCTGGCAGAGATATACCGTCAGAGGCCTGTCTGCCGGCGATGTGCTTCTGACTATGAAATACAAAAACGGCGATAAGGTAATGTATACCGTAACTTTTGATATCACTGTTGCAGATGATGGCACCATCAGAGAAAACGGCCGCAGCGGAGATATTGACGAGGCTATGACCTCGTAAAAATTTATGTCTCTAAGGCCGGGCAGCCTGATATTCTGTCTGGCGGACTGTCTGTATTGGATAAAATAATACCCAATAATAAAACAGCCGATTCAGATTAAACCGACTGTTCAAATCCACCTTGACCAAGGTAATTATTATCTATAGTGTCTATAGTTTTTCTATTTCTTCTACAGGCAATCCTGACACCTTAACTATGGTATTTATATCAATACCCTCAGATTTTAGAGCCTTCGCCATCTCAATCTTCTCTGCTGCTCTGCCGGAAGCCTCGCCTTTTTCGATGCCTCTCTCGACACCAAGCGCATATCCGTCCTGCCTGGAAATCTCCATCGCTTCTTCCTGTGTCAGTTCTTTAAACATCATTCCTACCGCCTCCC
>CAVJEY010000077.1:0-10237 GCA_963648745.1 Christensenellaceae bacterium Phil1 | reverse complement strand
CCAGCAGAGGCGCATAGTCAATATGCTGATGGCATGGATTGAAAAAGAAATGAAATAGCAAAAGGTGCCTGATTTGGTTTCAGTGTATATAACAATAGAACTCCTCAAAATAAACGAAGCCGAGGTCTTGGGGCAGCGTACTGCAATAAATGAGCACAACAGTCCTCGCTCAGCTGTTTATATAAGTCTGTCAGATTTGCTGCCGAAAATCAACGATGAAACCATGAAAAAATATTTGCCGAGGCAATTTTTTGAAATGTATAGCATTGAAGATGACAGCAGCATATTGTGTGATAATATATGGAATTATGCTGCATGATTTGAGCTTAGCAAAATTATTTATTGAATATCAGGCAAAAAAGCATATAATAGTGTATGAGGGCAGTAGCGATACTGCTCTTTAATGTGGCAGAGAAAAGAGATGACATTTTGACAGAGAATTTTAAGATTTGCATAGAGGCGGTAATACCTATGTTCATACTGCTTGCCATAGGCTTTACCGTAAGAAAAACAGGAATCGTAAACGATGCGGAGCTCAAAAAAATGAACAGACTCGCATTTGATGTGCTGTTTCCGTTTCTGATGTTTTCAAACATATACAGCTCACACATCGGAGAAATCGTAAACCTGCGCCTTATAGTATTCACACTTGCGGCAATAGGCATAGAATACGCAGCAGCCACTGCGGTTACACTCAAAATCGAAAAAAGCGGCGCTTCAAGAGGCGCTATGATACAGGCCATATACAGGAGCAACTTCGTTATAATGGGGCTTCCTATAGCCACCAACATATACGGACACGGCAATGTCGGCGTTACGGCGGTGATGATTGCGATAGTGGTGCCGCTTTACAACATACTTGCAGTGGCAACACTTGAAGTTTACAGAGATTCTAAAGTCAGCGCAGGCAGAATGTTTGCCAACATAGCAAAAAACCCTCTGATTATAGGGGCGGCTGCGGGCATTGTGTTCTCAGTTGCAAAAATCACTCTGCCGGAGGTTATTGATGATACGGTAAGCAGCCTAAGTTCCACGGCAACACCGGTCGCACTGATGATACTGGGAGCATCCTTTGAGTTCGGCTCGGTTAAAGACTGCAGGCGCAATCTCATAGTTGTAGTGCTGTCAAGACTTGTCATAGTGCCGGGAGCAGTGCTTACTGTGGCAGCCTTAATGGGAATAGGCAACATTGAATTTGTAACCCTTGTGGGAATATTCGCAGCGCCTTGCGCAATATCCTCATTTACAATGGCGCAGCAGATGGATTCAGACGGTGTGCTGGCGGGGGCTTCGGTTATTTTCACCTCGGCCTTTGCGTGCATTACAATGTTTCTGTGGCTGTTTATATTCAAAACAGCAGGGATTTTCTAGGAGGGCAGTATGATAATATCAACACAGTGCTATCTTGAGTCGGGCGAAAACTGGCTTATGCTTTACAGAAACAAAAAACAAAACGACCCCAACGCAGGCAAGTGGATTGCGGCAGGCGGCAAGCTGGAGCCGGGAGAAACCGTAGACGAATGTGCGGTAAGAGAAGTTATAGAGGAAACCGGCTTTAAAATGAACAGCTTCACCAAAAGAGCAGTGGTGCAGTTCATATCGGACACCTTTGAAGATGAGGAAATGCATATATACACATCGGATGACTTTCAGAAAATATGCGAGCCTGTATCAGACGAGGGACAGTTTGAATGGATTCCCGTTTCCGAAGTCTTTAATCTCAATCTCTGGGAGGGCGACAGACTGTTTTTAAAATATCTCATAGAAGCAAGGCCTTACTTTGAAATGAGGCTTGAATACAGAGGCGATCATCTTGTATACGCTTCACTTGACGGACAAAGCATAAATATATAGCTCAAAAAGGCATTAAACCCGCAATGCAGGCATATATATTATAAAAAATATGCAGGGAGGGTAAGATGCTTAATACTGACGAGATAAGAAACAAAGAGGTTATAAACATATTCGACGGCAAAAGTCTGGGCTATGTCTGTGATATAGAGATTAATCTTCAGGCCGGCACCATCGATGGCATAGTGCTTCCGGGCAGCAGAGGTATATTCAGCCTTTTTGGCAGGGGAGAAGAGGATATCGTAATCAGATGGTCCGATGTCAAAACGGTGGGAGAGGATGTGATACTTGTTGATGTCAGAGGCGCTTTTGGCTAAAATGCTTGCAAGAGCCGCAATATACAGTTATACTGTATCTTAACCGGATAGAATTTACTTAGGAGGAACCATACTATGAGATGCCCTTTTTGTGACAATCAGGAAACCAAAGTTATAGATTCAAGACCTACAGAAGACGGACATGCAATCAGACGCAGACGAGAATGTGAACGCTGCAGCAGGAGATTTACCACATACGAAAAAGTAGAAGAAGTAATTCTTATGGTCGCCAAAAAAGACGGCTCCAGAGAAGCCTTTGACCGAACAAAACTTATGAACGGTATTCTCAAAGCCTGCGAAAAACGGCCTGTTACGGTTGCAACCATAGAGAATATGGTTGACCAGATCGAAAGAGGTCTCAACAACATGATGGAAAAAGAAATCGAAAGCTCGTTTATAGGGGAGCTCATAATGGAGCAGCTCAAGGACGTGGATCAGGTTGCATATGTAAGATTTGCCTCGGTATACAGACAGTTTACCGACGTGAACACATTTGTGGCCGAAATCGAAAAACTATTAGGAAAACAGAAGGGCAATTAGTATGATAAGAATAGCGATAGACGGACCCGGAGGAGCGGGCAAAAGCACAATAGCCAAAAAAGTCGCAAAAGCGCTTGACATAGACTATATAGATACCGGCGCAATGTACAGGGCGGTAGGCTACAAGCTTGTCAGAGATAATATCGATATGTACGATGAGGCTGCGCTGCAGGCAATGCTTGATGCTACGGACATAGATTTTTCGGGCGGCAGCACAATCCTTGACGGTGAGGACATAAGTGACAGGATAAGAACCCAGGAAATATCACGCAAGGCTTCGGAATGCTCGGCGCTGGCGCCTGTCAGAGCCAAGCTTGTGGAGCTTCAGAAAAAAATGGGAAGCACCAAAAGCGTTATAATGGACGGCAGAGACATAGGCACCGTGGTTCTCAAAGACGCAGAGCTCAAGATATATCTTACAGCTTCGGCAGAGGAGCGCGCGCACAGAAGACACAAAGAACTACTTCTCAAAGGTGAGGACATATCCTACGAAAAAGTTCTTGCCGATATGCAGGAGCGCGACTATAATGATATGCACAGAGAGATAACCCCTCTGCGCAGGGCAGATGATGCAATAGAGCTTGACACTACAGGCATGAGCATAGATGAGGTTACAGAATATATACTGAGAAAGGTAAAATAGACTATGGCAACAGTAAAACCATTCAGAGCAGTAAGGCCGCAAAAACAATATGCGGACAAAGTTATTTCACTTCCGTATGATGTAATGAACAGAGATGAGGCCGCGCAGATGGCAGAGGGCAACCCCTACAGCTTTCTTCATATCTGCAGAGCCGAAATAGACCTGCCGCAGGCAGACCAGCATTCACAGGAAGTATACGAAAAAGCAAGAGACAATATAGCCGATTTCAGAGCAAAGGGCATATTCATGCAGGAGGAGACTCCGGCGATTTATGTATACAGAGAGATAATGGACGGCAGAGTACAGACAGGCATATTCGGCTGTGTCAGCGTAGATGAATACAGAGATAACATCATCAAAAAACACGAGCTTACAAGAGTCGAAAAAGAAATAGACAGAATCAATCACTTTGATGTCTGCAATGCCGATACGGAGCCTGTATTTCTGACCTACAGAGATGACAGACGCATCAGAGTCATAGTTGAGGGCTGGGCAGAAAACCACGAGCCTGAATACGATATTACGGCAGCTGACGGCATCAGACATATACTGTGGCCTGTGACAGACGAAAACGTCATAGCAACACTTACAGGGCTGTTTGAGCAGATTCCTGCGCTGTATATTGCAGACGGGCATCACAGAAGCGCCTCGGCATTCAAAGTGGGTATGAAGCGCAGAGAACAGCACCCTGATTTCACAGGCGATGAGGAGTTTAATTTCTTCATGGCGGCGATATTCCCTGACAGCGATCTGCATATCTTTGACTACAACAGAGTTGTAAAAGACCTCAACGGACTTGATACGGCAGATTTCCTCAAAAAAATCAGCGAAGCAGGCTTTGAAATCGAAGAAAAAGGCGCTGATATATATGCGCCGGAGGCAAAGCATTTCTTTGGAATGTTCCTTGACGGCAAATGGTACAGACTCAAAGCGACAGAGAGCATAATACCAGATCATGTGATAGACTCGCTTGATGTTGCTGTGCTTCAGAACAGTCTGCTCAGACCCGTGCTTGGCATAGACGATCCGAGGACAAGCGACAGAATAGACTTTGTAGGCGGCATCAGAGGCCTTGGAGAGCTTGAAAAAAGAGTGAACTCGGATATGAAGGTTGCGTTTGCGGTATATCCCGTAAGCATTTCAGACCTTCTGGCGGTTTCGGATGCCGATATGATAATGCCTCCGAAATCAACATGGTTTGAGCCAAAGCTGGGAAGCGGACTTCTCATCCATATGCTTTAGGCATATATTCCTGAATAACATAAGCCCCTGCAGTAAAAACTACTGCAGGGGTGTTTTTTATATGAAAAAAAGAATCATAATACTGGCAGCCGCTTTTTCGGTATGTCTTGCGGCGCTGGCGGTCAAGGCGGAATATATACAGATAGAAGGCCATGATGAGCTTGGGGAGGCTGCGCGGATGCAGCAGAGCCTCAAAATAAACGGCACAGATACCAGAAGCATTGTCTATGACAGAAACGGCGCCAGAATAACAGACGCCTCGACAGGATATGTATATATAATAAAACGGAATATGCTTGATATGAACGCAAGGCAGCTGCTTGAGTCAGCAGATGCGGTCGAGGGTGATAAGACAAATGACACCTATGCAATATACCATACCGAAAACAAAAATCAGAACATAAGAGAGGAACTCGAAAAAACATATAACGCATATGTGATAGAAACAGGAAGCAGATACAGTGCGGACCAGCCTGCGGCTCATATTCTGGGTTACCTTAACGGAAACACAGGGGCAGCCGGAATCGAGCTGAAATATCAGAGCAGGCTTTACAGCGCAGGCAACAGCACATTTGTATATACGGACGGAGAGGGAAACATATTAAAAGGAGCCGCCCCGTATGTGTCATATGCGGAGAATGCGTTTCTTACAACCATTGACCTGCAGATTCAAAAAAGCACTGAAAAGATCCTGAAAGAGTGCGAATACAATTCGGCAGCCGTTGTACTTGAAACCAAAACAGGCAATATACTTGCAATGGCAAGCACTCCGTCATACAGTCCGCAGCAGGTGGCAAAGCTTTTGGGCAGCAGCAGCGGCTGCCTTGTCAACAAGGCACTGCAAAGTTATCCGCCAGGCTCGGTATTCAAAATAGTAACAGCTGCCGCGGCGCTTGAGGCAGGAACCGTTACAGACAAAACAGAATTTTACTGCAGCGGCGAGGAGAGCTTCGGTGACATCAGCATAAAATGTATGACAGCACACGGAAAACTCAACCTTCAGGAGGCCTTTGCAAAATCCTGCAACTGCGCGTTTATACAGCTTGGGCAGAGCGCAGGCTACGAAGCCGTAAAGAACATGGCTCAAAAAATGGGAATGGGGGCAAAGGTTCTGGACTTCAGCGAAGAATCCCGCGGGTATATAACAGCAGAACAGGAGGCTGCGGGGGCAGGTATTGCCAATATGGCAATAGGGCAGGGAACCTTGCTTGCCTCGCCGGTTCAGGTGGCGGGAATAACAAATATAATTGCAAACGGCGGAACTGACACAGGAATTCATATAATAAGCGCAAAACAGGAAAACAGGCGGGTTGTTTCACAAAAAACAGCAGAGACGATAACGAAAATGATGAGAGCCGTGGCGGTATACGGTACGGGGGCGGGAAGCACTGCATTCATGTGTGCAGGCAAAACAGGCTCCGCAGAGGCAGGCAATATGATACATGGCTGGTTTACGGGATTTTTCCCTTATAATGATCCGGAATATACAATTACCGTCTTCTGCGAAGACGGTAAATCCGGCGGAAATTCGGCACTTAAAGTATTCGATCAGATTGCCGAAACCCTGAGATAGTCTTTGAGCTTCTGCAAAGCCTTTTTCTCTATGCGTGAAACATAGGAGCGGCTTATTCCAAGCTCTGAGGCTATCTCACGCTGAGTTTTTGCCTCACTGCCTCTGATGCCGTAGCGCATAATCACTATCTGTTTTTCACGCTCTGTAAGAACCTTGTCTAAAGACTTCAAGAGCTGTGAAATCTGAATTTTAAGGCTCAGTCTGTTAAGAATATCATCGGGGTCTGTACCCAGGATGTCATCAAAACTTATGGAATTTCCGTCTTTATCAACGCCGATGGGCACGTTAAGTGAAACCTCGGCTTTGATTTTTCTGGTGCTTCTTATACACATGAGTATTTCATTTTCTATACATCTTGAAACATAGGTGGCAAGACGGGTGGCTCTGCTGCTGCTGTAGGTGTCGATGCCTTTTATCAGACCTATCGTGCCTATGGAAATAAGGTCATCTGCGGGCTGACCGGTACCTGTATATTTTTTGGCTATGTGTGCAACAAGTCTTAAATTGTGTTTTATCAGAGTTTCTCTGGCAGACATATCGCCGCTTTCAAGTTGTTTAAGACATGAAACCTCAGCTTCTTCGGTAAGCGGCATAGGAAAGGAACTGCTCATATATGTAACCCCCTCTTGTGCTTTTTACTATATGCACAGGAAGGGGCTAAAGTGCCTGACCGGATTAAATTGGCCTGTCACTATTTAAGTGTGAAAGACAGACAGTCTGTACACTGGTCCATTGAAGGATTGCATTCGTGGGTTCCTATTGACACACAGTTGAGAGAACAGTAATTCTGACTTCCCGCATGATGCCTGCAGTTTGATACTGAACACTTTACACTTTCATTGATTTTACTCATAATCTACCTCCTTGAATTTTGATTACAGATATATTATTGCCGCAGGCGGGCAAAAATATCAGTAATAGATGTTGTATGTCAAGGCTAAAAATGTTAAAATAATATTTAGATTTTTGATGAAATCAAAGCAAAACCTTCCCTGAACGTTTCAGGGAGGACAAAAATGATAATTAAAGAACTTCCGGTCACCGAACGACCGAGAGAAAAAATGATTCGGTACGGCTGCGGAGCCATGTCAAACGCAGAGCTTCTGGCTGTGCTTATAGGCAGCGGCACCCGAAACAAATCCGCGATAGAGCTGGCTCAGGACATACTGGCTATGGACGAAAGCGGCATCAGCTTTCTCGGTAGATGCACTTTCGAGGAGATTTCCTCAATTGACGGCATAGGCAGCGCCAAAGCCTGCAAGATACTTGCGGCGTTTGAGCTTGGCAGGCGGATTGCCACAAAGCCTGCGGCAGACAGACTTGTGATAAATTCATACAGCGATGTGGCGGATCTGTTTATGGAAAAAATGCGCTACTATCAGGAGGAGCATTTTCATGCCGTACTCATAAACGCGCATGGCGGCGTGATTTCAAGCGAGGAGATTGCAATCGGAGATATAATGTCCATGGTGATACACCCAAGAGAGGTGTTTGCAATGGCAATCAGAAGAAGCGCGGCAGGCATTATTCTTGCGCACAATCATCCCAGCGGCGACTGTACGCCGAGTGCGGATGATATAAGCACCACTAAGCGCCTTGTCGAAGCGGGCAAAATCGTAGGCATCAGAGTACTGGATCACATAGTCATAGGCGACGGCACATTTACAAGCATGAAAGACAAAAATCTGATATAATCCATATATCAAAGGGAACAACGGAGGACAAAAAATGGGAAGCTTTTTCGGAACAAACATAGGAGTGGACTTAGGAACAGCCAACACGCTTATTTCAGTAGACGGCAAGGGAATTGTTCTTAATGAGCCATCGGTTATAGCAAAGGATACAGACAGAGATGTGGTTCTTGCAGTGGGTCAGTCTGCAAAGGATATGCTCGGCAAGGCGCCTGCGCATATCAAGGTTGTAAAGCCTCTTGAAGAAGGCGTTATATCGGATTTTGATATGGCCGCTGATATGCTTGCAACTTTTTTCAAGCAGATGATGGGTCAGAGAGGCAAGATTAAGGCAAGGGTTGCTATAGGTGTTCCAAGCGGCGTGACAGAGGTCGAAAAAAGAGCCGTAGAAGAAGTTGTAACAAACCTCGGACCCAAGGAGGTATATATACTTGAAGAGCCGATGGCTGCGGCAATAGGCGCAGGCATGGACGTTGACGGCACTACAGGCTGCATGATAGTGGATATAGGCGGCGGCACCACGGATATTGCAATTATAACGCTGGGAGGAGTTGTATCCAGTAATTCCATCAGATATGCGGGTGACAAATTCAATGATGCCGTAATGCAGTTTGTAAGAAGGAAATATTCGCTTCTGATAGGAGCCAAAACAGCCGAAAAGCTCAAAAAGGAAGTAGGATGCGCCATGGCTGATCTTGACGAAAACGGCAATGAAATCATATATACCGCCAAGGCAAGCGGCAGAGACATAATCTCAGGCCTGCCTAAGACGATAGATGTAACAAGCAAGGATCTTGAAGAGGCACTGTCCGAATCAGTGGATGTGGTTGTTGACGGTATCAAGGCAACCATCGAAAAAGCTCCGCCTGAAATAGCGGCGGACGTTGCCGAAAACGGCCTTGTGCTTTCCGGCGGCAGCAGCCTTTTAAGAAACCTTGATAAAGTTATCACCAAAAGAACAGGTATGCAGGTTACAATGGCAGAGGATCCTCTTGAAGGCGTTGTTCTGGGTGCTGCCAAGGCGCTTGACGATGTAGAGAAACTCAAAATCTACGTAAAAAAATCACGCAGATAATCAGAATAGGAAACAGGGAGTATGAATTGGATTCGTGAGCATAAATTAATAGTCGGAATCATAGCTGCAGTAATTGTTCTTGCTGTAATATGCTGTATATCTTTTGGCAGAGGAGGCGGATCCGGTGTTGCAGGCAAGGGGACAAACGGTGTCGTTTCCGCAGGCGAGGGTGCTGTCACCGGAGGTATGTCAAAGATTGAGAGCATATTTTCGGGCATATTCAATTACAGGGAGGTAGTAGATGAAAACACAGCCCTGAGAGAAAAAGTGGCAAATCTGGAGCAGCAGCTTCTTGACGAAAAAATGTCAAATGACCAGCTCAGCCAGCTCAAAGAGCTTTCAAAGGCGCTTGACTACAAGGCCGCCAAAAACAGAGAGCTTGTTTCGGCAGACATTACTTCTTTTGATAATTCCAACTGGATAAACACATTTGTAATCAACAGAGGCTCATCTGACGGCATAGCAAAAGACGCAGTTGTCGTAAATGGCACAGGTCTTGTGGGCAGAGTGCTTGAATGCGGCAAATCATGGGCCAAGGTGGTATCTGCAGTTGATGACAACAGCAACACCAGCTTTATGGTTTCGCGAGATACAGAGATTTTAGGAATTCTGTCAGGTGACGGCAAGGGAGAGCTTGAAGGCTATGTTCTTGATGCGGATTCCGGAATAATAGAGGGAGATACGCTTCTTACATCAGGCATGGGTATGTACCCGTCGGGTATAGAAATAGGAACGGTTACGGCGGTTAACTACAACAGCGACACACAGCTCAAAATGATTAATGTCAAACCGTCTGTCAATTTCAGAGGTATACGGAAGGTTGCGGTAATTATATGAAATACAGATATGCAGGTTTAATATTTGCGGCAGCTTTCATACTTCAGACTACAGTGTTTGGTATGCTGCCGGTGCTTGGAGTTTCAGCAAATCTGCTGCTGTGCTGCTGTATAGTGATTTCATTTGCCTGCACAGAGAACAGTGCAGGAGTTGTAATAAGCGCGGTGGCGGGACTTCTTTATGATGTCTGTTTCAGTCAGTATATGGGCGTTACAGCACTTGTGCTCGTGCTTATCGCAGCAGGCTGCATTGCAGTCAGGGCATTTCTCTTAAACTCCGAGAATTTTATGTCGATGCTGGTGGTTTCTCTGGGGTCGGTTGTTGTATATTACCATCTGTTCTGGCTGATGTACAGGCTGGCAGGCAGTAACTGCAGCTATCTTTATATGCTCGAAAAGCTTCCGGTATATATAGTTCTCAACACAGTTATAATAATGATAATGTACGCAATAATAATAAGAAAGGTTG
>CAVJEY010000076.1:0-10280 GCA_963648745.1 Christensenellaceae bacterium Phil1 | reverse complement strand
GTACTTACAGTTGCAGCTACAGTCTTGGTGCCGTCTGCTGCGGTTGTAGTCGTATTCTTTACAGTTGCGGTTGTTGAGGCTGCTGTATCGGCAGTCTTATCCTCTGTCTTGTTTGTTACTTCATCTGTTGTAGGAGTTACAGGAGCAACGTATCTGTACTGAACATACTCATCTCCATCTTTAATCCATGTATTATAACTGCCTGTGTTTGCAGGATAATTATCTGATACAACATATTCTGTATCAGAATACTTATACACATTATAACCATTAACTACATAGGCCTTAGGGTTTGTTGAGAATGTACCACCTTTAATATCAAGTGTTGCACCCTCCAGTGCATCAACCGCTTCACTTCCGTTATAAATACATACGCCACCCAATGTTCCATTTTCGATGGTAACTTCTGATTTGTACTCAATACTATTAGTAGTATGTTCTACAACAACGCTTTGAACATTTCCGGATTTCAGAGTAAACTCTGACTTGTTTGTGTAGCTCTTAACATCCACATTAACTCCACCCCAACCGTTATCTGTCGCAGTCAGATTTGTTGCAGTAGCTTTTCCTTGAACTACCATCCCATATCCGGTGAAATTCTTAGCTGTAACATTTTCAAGAGTAACATCACCGCCAAAAATGTTAATACCATGTTTAGCTGTTTTGTTGGCATCCAGCGTAACGTTTTTCAAAGTAACGGTTGCATTCTGTTCAACGTTGATTGCGCTTGCTTTTTTAGAATTGTCGGTTGTCTGGTTAACAGTTATTGTATGCCCGTTGCCGTTGATTGTTAGATTTTTGTTTATCGTTATTATTCCTAAGGTATTTCCTTTCGAATTGTCTGCAATTGTTACATCGTCAGTAAGCTTAAGATTTGATCCATTCTCCATATATGTCATAGCATTATTGATATTTATAGCAGTCATCTGGTTATTATCAACAGGAGTATCCCCTACTACAAGGGTGCCGCCACTCTGAACTACAAGCGGAGTTTGGTTTGATGAGGCTATATCTTTCACTTTGGAAAGTCCGAAATTTGTAGCTTTCAGCGTAGATCCTTCTGCTACAACAAACTTATCCAGCCCTGTAATTGTAAATGGCGTAGCGCTGTTTCCTGCTTCTGCTTCACCGTCAATCGTATAGGTATATCCGCTACTTGGGGTATTATCTGTGTTTGCCTTAGAAACTATAGTTCCTGATGTAAGTTTTGCAAATGCATTTGCATCCCCACTTCCACCAATATAAGTTACCTCAGATAAACCACTCCCATCTACAGGATACTGTGTTTTGTATTTCGCACCTGCATAGAGTGTCAAAACACCTTTTTGCTCAATATCTGTAAATCCTGTTTTGCCGGAAATCACAGTACCTGTCGCACCGACAATGTATTTTGCATTATTTCCGATGTAGAGTATCGGAGATTCAGCGGTGGTACTATTGTCATATTTCATATTCAGCGTACCGTTTACCGTCAACGTACCACTTACTGTAAGCTTTCCTCCGCTTGAGAAGTTAAGTGTTATACCTTCTGGAATTACAAGATTAGTCACAGTTTTTTCACTATCTAGCGTAACATTTTCAGTCAGTGTGATAGTGTTCTCAACTGCCTCTGGCAGAGTGCTTGTCGCAAACACGCCCATCGGCATCATTGCCACTATCATAGCCATACTTATGACTATTGCCAATAATTTTTTCATGTTTTTCCTCCTTTGTTAGGTTGATTTAACTGCAAAAAGGCACGCCAAAGCCTGCCCTGCAATTATCATCTGTGCAGCCGGCAGCCATACTCAACCTGAGCTTAGGCACTAGCTTTGCATCACTGCCTTTCGGCAGATTTGCCCTCTTGAATTATTTACATATCCATTGTAACCCCCCCCATTGGTTTTGTCAATAGTTTTTTTGAGAAATTCAAAAATTTTTACCTATATGCATCTCATAAAGCCCTGCGAGCCTGTTCCAGAATTTTTTATCTATCACTCCGTCAGGCTCCATCGTGAAAATCTGCTGCAGTTTTTTTACCATTGCCGTTGTCATGGCGTCGTTTATGCCTGTAAGCTCAATCGTCCCGAGATTGCCGAACCATTTTGACAAAAGCAGCATTACCGACTGTATCGGATACAGGTAATCGTTTGCTTCTCCCGGAAGTATCCGCGTTCCCGGATAAAAAAACACTCTCATCTGTCTCGGCAGCATATCACGCTCCACTATCTCACCGTATACTGCAAGTATTCTGTCCCATGTAGCGTTGTCTATATTTCCTGTCTGGGGCATTGAAAATTTCTTCTGAAATGCCGTAACGCTCTGCTTTGTCCGGTTCCCGAATATGCCGTCGGGAATCACCAGAGGTATTTCCTCGTATTCATACGCTATCCTTCTCAGATAGCTTTGGACATTCCTTATAGGCTGCCCCACAAAAAGGCTGTCAGGCATCATTATCCTCTCACCTCCGCATCCGTATCTCCGAGGCTCAGTGTTTTGCCGGGAAACTGTACCGGCCTTGAGCTTCCTGTGGATATAACGTTTTTGTATGTGTTGATTATTGAGTTCCAGTCCGCCCTGCCTACCTTGCCGTTTACATCAAGTCCGAATATTCTCTGATATTCCTTTACCGCGTTTTCGGTCTGCCCTCCGAAATATCCGGTAATATTAAGCGGTGTGATCTGCAGATACTGCTCCGATATTGCCGTCAGGTATTCCTGAAGCTCTGTGACCTCATCTCCCGATGAGCCAAGCGCAAGCACTGTGCCGCCAAAAGGCATCACGTCTATGGCAAACATTTCACTGTCTATAAATACGGCATCGGCTATGCCTCTGAACGCATTGTAGAGCATATTCCATGTATCCTCATCAACCTCTCCTGTCTGGGGAAGTCCGAAGGTTTTCTGAAATTCTTTTACCGAATTCGCTGTTTCGCTGTCATAGTAGCCTGTAATCGCTGTTACCGGCACAGAGTTATAGAAGGTACCCACAACGGACAGGAAATACTGCAGGGTTTCAACATTCTGATCTGTGCTCCGGTCATCTGCAAGTTTGCCTGCGGTGTACTGCTGCGGATATTCCAGAGAATAAAGCAGGAATCTGCTGCCCTCCGCATTTAGCTCCGACAGTCTTGCAACTCCTACATAAATCATCACGAGTTTGTACCATGTCGCTTTGCCTACAATTCCGTCCACCTGCAGGCTGAATATCCCCTGAAACGTTTTTACCGCTGATTCCGTTGTTTCATCAAACACGCCGCTTACAGGATTTATCTTGCCTATCAGCGGATAGTTCTGCGATATTCTGTTAAGCTCTATCTGTATTATCTTAACATTGTCTCCCGATGCTCCAAGCCTCAGAGGGCTTCCCGGATAGGATTCCGTAACGCTCTGCACAGGCGCGCTGTCGTCAAGGACTATATCGTTTCCGTAATAGTAGCTCAGAATATCAAACGGAACATAGCCCTGCTCCGCCAGTCCCTGACTTCCCCATTGTGAAAGACCCTCGCAGGTGGTCGTCGTGCCGTTGCAGTATTTGGCAGCCAGAGGCTCTATGTTTTCCTCTCTCCTTATATACACATTAAATATCTCACTCACTATCCTGTCTATATTGTCAAATATATTGCGGCCGTTTACAAAGCTCTGATCTATTGCCGTAGAGGATGTTATGTCGAAGTTATAGCCTCTGCTCCTGTAGTATTCCAGAAACACGCGGTTTAACGCATATGAAATCTGAGCGTATATATTGGCTCTTATGGCCGACTCGTTCCACGACGGATAGATTTCGGATGAAGCCACGTTTTTGATATAGTCTGCAAACGGCACCGTCACATTTCCGGCATTTGAAGCGGGAGCTCCAAGATGCACGGTTATTTTTTCCGGTATGTAAGGCGTTCTTACAGCCAAGCTCTCACCTCCCTACAGATTCTGCGGCGTCACATCATAGGTTATGACGCGGTACTGCTCCTCAAAGCCTGCGTGCTCTGCAACGGGTATCATCTCAACCTGCTGCAGAGTTTCTATGCCTGCAAACACCTGCACGTTTCTGACAAGCACGCTGTAATAAAGGGGCATATCCACCTGCACGTCTATCACTGCAAAGGGCTTTTGATCTCCCGGCGCTTCCGACAAAGATATATCGGGTGTGTCAAGACCTATGGGCGCGGTTCTTCCGTTCATATCGGTTTCAAGAAACGATATGAGCTGCGGAATCTGCGCATTTGCCTCAGTAACTGTCACAGAGGCGCCCTCTATCGGTACAGTCATATTCGCAGCGGAAATCTGTGCTGCAAATGTTCCTCTTCCTGCCATACAAAAAACCTCCGAAAATATTATATCTAATATATATTATCTTCCGAAGGTCTGTATTCGTCATATATTCTATTTGTATTTTCCGACTATTATGCTGGAGTTCTGTCCTCCGAAGCCGAATGCGTTGGACATTGCATAATCAATATCTTTGTGAAGCGAAGTCTCACCTGCAAAGCATATTTCATCCGACATCGGGTCTTTGAGGTTCAGGGTCGGAGGTATGATGCCTGTTTCGATGGCTTTGATACAGGTTATAACCTCGGTGATGCCGCCTGCTCCCATCATATGTCCCGTGGCTCCCTTGGTTGAGCCTACGACGGTATTTTTGCCAAACAGTTCTTTTACCGATAAAACCTCTGCCTCATCGCCTTTGACTGTTGCTGTGCCGTGAGCATTGATATATCCTATGTCCGATGCCGAAATCCCGGCCGTTTCAAGAGCCTGTTTCATACATCTTATCTCTCCCTCGCCGTCAGGTCTTGGCGATACCTCATGGTATGCGTCATTGTTGTTGCCCCAGCCGGCAAGTACCGCAAGTATATCAGCCCCTCTTGCAAGCGCGTGTGATTCTGTTTCGATTACAACAGCTCCGCCGCCCTCACCTATTACAAAGCCGTCTCTTGATCTGTCAAAAGGTCTGCTGCCTGTTGCCGAAAGCGCCTGCGCCGATATAAGGCTCTGAGCCAGCACCTCGTCTATTGCGCATTCGCCGCCTGCAGCTATCATGGCATCGGCCTGCCCCGACAGAATCATCATCGCCGCAAGGGCTATAGCATCTCCGCCCGAAGCGCACGCGGTATTGACGGTCATTGACGGGCCTTTGATGTTGTTTGCCATCGCTATATGGCAGCCGCATATATTTCCAAGCGCTTTTGCAAGGAACCTCGGAGTTACTTTTTTGATTGATGAGGTTTCATATTTTTTTTGAGTTGAGGTTATGGTGCAGAACCCGTCAAGCGCGGTTCCTATTGTAATGCCTGTTCTGAACGGGTCTATTTCAATTCCGCCGGATTTAATGGCTTCATCTGCAGCAGCAAATGCCATCTGCATAAATCTGTCCATCTCGCCTGCTTTTTTGCGCGGCATAAAATCCGACGGATTAAACTCCCTTGCCTGAGCCGCAATTTTTACTGCCATATGCTCTGTGTTTATTCCCTCGATTTCACCTATGCCGCTTCTGCCGTCTATCAGGCTGTTCCAGTACTGCTCAACACCTGTTCCTATCGGCGTCACAGCTCCCATACCTGTTATTACAAGTCTTTCTTTCATCGCTATTTTTCCTCTTTGATAAGCGCAAATGAGAACTCTGCCTTAACTGCAAGCTTGCCGTTTACAAAGCCCTTGCCCTTTGCGAAATAGAAAGGAGGTTTTTTGTTTGTAATCTCACATTCCGATTCAAATGTATCTCCCGGAAGTACAGGGGTCTTGAATCTTACTTCCTTGAGTCCTGTAAAGAAAGGAGTCATTCCCTCTTCCATGGCATCTGAAAGCAGCACGCAGCAGGACTGCGCCAGCATTTCACAGAGTATTACTCCGGGAACTACGGGTTTGCCCGGGAAATGTCCCTTGAGAAACCATTCGTCGCCTCTGACATGATATTTGCCGTGTGATTTGTTGTCCTCAACATAGCCCTCTTCCACAAGAAGCATATTGTCTCTGTGAGGAAGTATCTGCATTAATTCTTCTTTGTTCATTGATTACTCTCCCTTCTTGAAGGCTATGCAGGCATTGTGTCCGCCAAATCCAAGTGATGTTGACAGAGCAAGCTCAATATCCGCATTCTGTGCCTTCAGCGGTGTATAGTTAAGATCGCATTCCGGATCCGGTTCTTCAAGCCCTATAGTCGGCGGGATTATTCCCTCCTGCAGCGCTTTCACGCATACTACGGCCTCTGCCGCGCCTGCTGCGCCCAGCATATGACCTGTCATTGATTTTGTTGAGCTGATTTTTATCTTTGCGGCATCCTCTCCGAACACTTTTTTGATGGCCTTGGTCTCCGCCTTGTCATTCAAAGGAGTTCCCGTGCCATGCGCATTGATGTATATTTTTTCGGGGTCGCACTGTCCGCTTTCGGCATAGGCATCTCTGATTGCCGCAGTACCGCCCACAGCCTCAGGATCCGGCGCCGTCATATGATATGCGTCACAGGTTGAGCCGTATCCGCAAAGCTCTGCATATATCTTGGCGCCTCTTGCTCTGGCATGCTCGTAGCTTTCGAGTACCAGTGCGCCAGCGCCCTCTCCCATTACAAATCCCGCTCTCCTTGCATCAAACGGCAGTGAAGCGTGGTCTATATCGTCGGTGATGTTCAGAGCCTGCATATTGATAAAGCCCGCAAGACTGGATCTTGTGATTGTGGCCTCAGTACCGCCTGTAATCATAACATCTGCATAGCCGTGACGGATTGCTCTTAAGGCTTCGCCTATGGCGTTGGTGCCCGATGCGCACGCGCTTACGGCAGGAAGCGCAGGGCCTCTGCAGCCGTATCTGATTGCTATGGTTCCGGCAGCCATATTAGGTATCATCATAGGTATGAAATACGGTGACACATATCTTGGGCCTTTGTTAAGAAGCTTCTCGAACACATCTTCAAAAGTGCCTATGCCTCCTATGCCGGAGCCAAAATACACTCCTGCTCTTTCGGGATCGAAATTCCCTTCAATGCCTGAGTCTGCAGCAGCCTGAGCCGCAGCTCCCACTGCATACTGAACATTGAGGTCGCTTCTTCTTGATTCGGGTTTTGTCATATAGTCAAGCACATCAAAGCCCTTGACCTCCGCCCCAATATGCACTGCATATTCAGATGTGTCAAACTTGGTAATCTGTCCTATTCCGTTGGTGCCTGCCTTGAGACTGTTCCAGAAAGTATCAACGTCGCTTCCCAGAGGACTTACTATGCCAAGCCCTGTAACTACTACTCTTCTATTCATTGTTCTACTCCTACATGGCTATTCCGCCGTCGATTTTGATTACTTCACCCGTAATGTAATCCGAAAGCGGTGATGACAGGAAGAATATGAGGTTTGCGGCTTCCTCTGCCGTACCCATTCTCTTCATAGGTATCTGCGCAATCAGAGGATTGTCTGCAAGGTTTGCCGTCATATCCGTTGCGATAAATCCGGGTGCGATGGCATTGCAGCATATACCTCTTGATGCAAGCTCCTTGGCTGTCGATTTGGTCAGACCTATAACGCCTGCTTTTGACGCGCTGTAGTTTGCCTGTCCCGCATTACCCATAATTCCTGAAACAGATGATACGTTTACTATTTTGCCGCTTCTCTGTTTGATGAAATAAGGCATGCAGTGTTTTATCATATTGAATGTGCCTTTGAGGTTTACACCTATTACGGCATCGAAATTTTCTTCTTTCATCATTGCAATAAGTCCGTCTCTTGTAATGCCTGCGCAGTTGACAAGAATATCAACTCTTGCAAATTCTTTTATTATTTCGGAAACAACTTCTTTGATTCCCGCAAAATCGGCAACGTCCGCTCTGTAGGCAATCGCCTGTCTGCCCATCGCCTTTATTTCTTCGCATACGGCTTTTGCATCCTCTTCGCTTCCCATATGTATGATTGCGATATCGGCGCCTTCCGACGCCAGTTTGAGTGCCGCTGCTTTGCCTATTCCCTGACTGCCTCCTGTAATTAAGGCTTTTTTATCTTTCAAAATCATTTCTGTCCTCCTGCTGTCCTGACTGCAAGCTCAAGAGTTTCTTCGTTTTCGACATTAAGCATGGTTATGTTTTTGGAAATTCTTGTTATCATCTTGGTAAGCCTGCTTCCCGGACCCACTTCTATGAATGTGTCCACGCCGTCTGCCATCATGTTTTCTATTGATTTCTGCCACAGTATAGGGCTTACTATCTGTCTGAGCATTGTATCCGCATAGCTGCCCTGATATTTTTCACCGGTGCAGTTTGCATATACAGGTATCTTTGCTTCCTCTACGGAAGCCTTCTTAAATATATCTTCCAGCTCTGCGGCTGCGCTCTGCATGAACGGAGAATGAAATCCTCCGGCAACTTCAAGAATACGGACAAGTCCCCCGTTTTCTTTTACGTCTTTGCCAAACTCCGCAAGCTGGTCTTTGAGTCCCGCAACCGACACCTGCCCTTTGCAGTTGAAATTTACGGGATAAACGTCGCTGTATCCGGATGCAAGCTGATTCACCCTGTCATCATCAAGCTTCAGAACAGCCATCATGCCTGTCTCCTGAAGCTCCGAGGCTCTCTGCATTGCAGCTCCTCTTGCAGCTACAAGTCTGACGCCCTCCTCAGGTGTCAGCGAGCCTGCAAATGTAAGAGCCGCAAGCTCTCCAAGGGAGTAGCCTGCCACCGCATCGGCATTGATGCCTCTTTCTTTGAGTGCATACGCGCACGCCAAATCAACCGCATATACGCAGGGCTGGGTAACATCGGTCTTCATAAGCTCCTCCGCATCAGCCTCAAAACACTGTTTTGAGGTTTCGGGTCTGACACTGTCTATTTTTTTGAAAAGCTCCGCCGCTGCGCTGCTGCACTTTGAAAGACTTTCACCCATTCCGGTGTACTGTGCCCCCTGACCTGCAAAAACAAATCCTATTTTACCCATTTGGTTAAATCCTCCAGAATTCTCTCTGTATCAGTCATAAGATCCTTAATTATATCCTCACATGACTCTTCTTTTGTAACAAGACCCGCAATCTGTCCCGAAAGGAAGCAGCCGTTTTTTTCGTCGCCGTCAACTACGGCTTTTCGCAGTGCGCCTGCTGCTTTGTTTTCGAGTTCCTCATCAGATATATCAGTATATTCAACCTTCTGATAATCTCTTGAGAACGGGTTTTTGATGCTTCTTACAGGGTGACCGAGTCTCCTGCCTGTAACTATTGTTGCCGTATCGTTTGCTTTGAGAACTTTGTTTTTGTAGTTCTCATGCACACAGCACTCATAGGCTGTGAGAAATCTTGTTCCTATCTGAACTCCGCACGCTCCCAGTGCAAGAGCCGCAGCAACGCCTCTGCCGTCTGCTATGCCGCCTGCTGCGATTACCGGAATCGATACCGCATCGCATACCTGAGGCACTAAAGTCATGGTTGCAAGCTCTCCTATATGTCCGCCGCTTTCGCCGCCTTCTGCGATTACTGCCGCAGCGCCGCTTCTTTCGGCAAGCTTTGCAAAAGTGACAGACGGAACTACAGGAATAACCTTGATGCCTGCGTCATTCCATTTTTTCATGTATTTTGTAGGGTTGCCCGCGCCTGTTGTAATTACGGCCACGCCCTCCTCCACTGCTATATCAGCAATGTCATCCGCAAAAGGACTTAACAGCATGATATTAAGTCCGAACGGTTTATCTGTAAGCTTTTTGGCTTCTCTTATCTGTGTTCTCACATAGTCACCGTCAGCATTGCCCGCTGCGATGATCCCAAGACCTCCGGCATTTGAAACTGCAGATGCAAGCTTTGCATCTGCAATCCATGCCATACCGCCCTGAAAAATCGGATATTCTATTCCGACAAGATTTTCAAGTATTCCTTTTTTCATTATTTTGCTGCCTTTTCCTCAACAAACTTTACAAGGTCGTCGATTGTATCAAGGTTTCTGTCCAGATCAAGCTGGATTCCAAGACCTTCTTCCA
Organism: Christensenellaceae bacterium Phil1; assembly: GCA_963648745.1. GTDB lineage: Bacteria > Bacillota > Clostridia > Peptostreptococcales > Anaerovoracaceae > UMGS973. The sequence goes on along the minus strand of CAVJEY010000076.1, from coordinate 373 downwards.
GTTTCATAACAAGTTCCACTGCATCCAGTGAATCGATTCCCAGATCTTCAAACTTTGATTCCTTTTTGATGGTTGAAACTTCGCAATCCAGGTGCTCTGCTACGATTTCTGCAATCTGATCATATAACATATTTTTGTACCTTCCTTTTTAATTATTGACCGGCTCTGCCGGTATTTAGCAAAACATTAGTTAGTTATTCTAACTATTATCGTATGCTATCATTTTCCGCCGCAAATGTCAATACTTACGGCAAAAAAAGAGGAGATGTTCACACCATCTCCACAAAAGACTATAATACTTTTTTCAGGATTTCAAGGCCTCTGTCTATTTCATCATATGTAATGGTAAGCGGCGGCAGAAGTCTTACTCTGT
>CAVJEY010000075.1:0-10546 GCA_963648745.1 Christensenellaceae bacterium Phil1 | reverse complement strand
GGCGCCGCATCTGCAGCACCCGCATATTTATATCAATTAACAGCTTCTCCGTTAACATACAGAGTATAACCGTTAAAATCTATATTGCTGTTGGTCGCATCACCATTATCAAGTGAACTTACATAACAGTCTCCTGTCAGCTTAATCTTGGAGCTTTTGTCAAGTTTAAGCGTGATATTCTCCGCACTGTTGTCCCCGTTAATAGTACCGGTATATGATGAGCCGGACTTCATAATCATTTTGAGCGTTGAAATAGAGTCTACAACTATATCTCCTGTCGCTTTCTGATTGGTCATGGTAAGAGTTACATCACCGCCGTTTTCCCCCGAATTGCCCCATGAGTCTTTTTGCACTCTCAGGAAGCAGCCTGATGAGTCATTGTTTACTATCGTATTGTTTTCAAGTGTTATGGCTGCTGTCGTATTTGTAACATACAGCGTATCTCCCTTGTTTGTGGTGATTTTACTGTCCTTAGCCGTAAACTCTGCATTTCCCTCTGCTGCATCTCCGCTCATGGACTGATAAAGGAATATATTCTTGTAGGTTGTGGATTTGCCGTTAAGCTTGCTGTTGGTATCTGTCAGAGTACAGTTATCTATCGACACAGAGTTCTTGCCCTCTATCACAATTCCCTCCGAGGCTTTTGATATAAGCTTCGCATCACTCACCTTGATTTGAGCTGTTGAGTATATGGCAGGTGAGCCCTGTCCTGCAGTCGTATAGGTTCCTCCCGAAACAGTCACATCTCCGCCGCCTCTGTCACTTCTTATGGCTGCGCTTGACGTGCCTGCCGTACTGACAGTCAGGTTATAGGCTTTCATAATTCCGCCGCCTGTTGTCATAATTCCACCGGAATTATCCTTGGTTGTGGTGATTTTGGTATCCTTCACTGTGACTGTGGTGCCGTCCGAGGAGGAATTGCCCGTGGTTGCGGATCCTCCGTAGCTGAATATGCCGTTGGCTCCTGTCGCATCGGTATTTATCACTGCATTTTCGACTGTAAGGCTGGCGCCGCCTCTTGCAATTATGGCTGAATTGGTACCGTAAAAGCTGGTGGCATCTCCGCCGTCTGAATCACCGCTTTTGTTTACTGTAATGCCTGATAAAGTCACATCAATATCGCCGTTTGCCGATATTGCGTTTTCATCGGCGTTTTCGGATGTGAATGTGCCCTCTGTTATGGTTTCATCCTCTGTAATATCCTTCACTGCGGAATATGACACATTGCTGTCTGCTCCGCCTCCCTGAGCCTGCATCTGCTGAGAGCTGCCGTCTGCTGCAAGGCTTTCTGTCACTGCGCCTGCTCCGAAGCTGAAGCCTCCTGCCAGAATTACTGCCGCCAGTACACAGACTGCCGCTTTTTTGCCGCTGAAGGTTTCGTCAAAGGTTCTCCTGCCCGCGCCTGTCATAATGAGATACATAAGGGCAAGTATAAGGATAAGACCCTCTGCGCCAAACAGAGCATAATATTTTACCTCCAGTGTCTGACTCGTCTGATTCTGTGCACTGTTCATGTCAGGCGCCGCTCCGCTCTGTCCGCTGTCGCTCTGATTGTTTTCAGGCGGCTGCATATTGCCTTCTGCGCTCTGGCTGCTGTCTGTCTCATCCGAATTTTCACCGGACTGACTGCTGCTGTCTGCGCTGTCCTCGCTGTCAGGCTTATCAGGAGGCTGCTGCATGTCACTGCCTGACTGGCTGTCACTGTCAGCGTCAGGTTTTTCAGGCGGCTGTCCGCTGCTGTCGCTTGTGCTGCCCTCACCATCGGGTTTCTCAGGCGGCTGCCCGCTGTCTGCGCTCCCGTCTGTGCTGCTGTCCGTACCGCCGCTGCTGTCAGGCGGTGCATTATTGCTCTCTCCCTGCATCATCTGACCGCCTGATGACTGCGTCAGGGCTGTGCTGTGATCTGCCGCATATACTGCAGTAAATACAGAAGCTGCACACATCAGCACCACTATGCCTATTGCTATTGTATTTCTCAAACTTCTTTTCATGCCGTCCTCCTTTGCCTGTACGAAATTATCCTGTGGCTAAATATTACCAGTCTAAAGTGTTGCCCGGATGTTCTGTTTATGAATTGTTTATACTTTTTATTTACAAAAAAAGCCGGGCTGTATTCACATTACAAACACAAACCCGGCTGTTTATGATGCAGTTCATTTGCAGAAATATTCAATTGCTGCTGTATAGCCGTCAAATCCCATGCCGCAGATAGTTTTCTCCGCCACAAGGGAAACATATGAATGTTTTCTGAATTCCTCCCTGCTGTTTATATCAGACAGATGCACCTCCACTGTCCTGATGCCTGTTGCCTTGAGGGCATCAAGTATTGCAATGCTGGTATGGGTATAGGCCGCAGGATTTATTATTATGCCGTCTGTGCTGCCGTAGGCCTGCTGGATTCTGTCCACTATAAAGCCTTCGGTGTTGGACTGGTAAATCTCCACCTCTATACCCTTTTGCGCACAGGTTTTTTGTATAAGGTGCACAAGCTCCTCATATGTATTATGCCCGTATATGTCAGGCTCTCTTATGCCCAGCATATTCAGGTTCGGTCCGTTTATAACAAGAAGTTTCATCGTCACTGCCTCCCGTATCCCAGCAGCTTTGCTATGTCTGCTGCTGTTTTTTTAATTCCGGTGTTTTCGACCTCAAAATCACTCCAGCTCTCATAGGCTTCCCTGCGCTGCCTGAAAAGCTCCTCTGTCCTGTTTGCAGCAGATATCGGTCTCCCCTCAGAGCTTAAATCAGCAAGGTCTCTTCTGATGTAGACTATCCTGCCGTTTTGCCTGAGCAGATCAAGGTTTTCCGGCCGGGTTACAACACCGCCGCCTGTTGCAATCACGCAGCCTGTACGGCTTCCTTCTGTTTTGGCGATGTCTGTTTCCACTCCGCGAAAATATCTTTCCCCGTCGCTTAAAATTATATCTTCCGCGCTTCTTCCGGTTTTCTCTATTATTTTAATATCGCTGTCAGAAAAACTCTTGCCTGTCAGCTCTGCAAGTGCTTCGCCTATCGAAGATTTGCCGCAACCGGGCATACCTATAAGGATTATGTTTTCGACTTTTCTCAGAACTCTCATATATTCTGCTTCTATACGCGCGTCCGATATCCTGCTTCCGGCAAACAGCTCGCAGGCTGCCGCCGCCTGTGCCACAAGCATCCGAAGTCCGCCCTCTGCACGTATTCCGGCGCTCCGGGCATCCATCACAAGCTTTGTTTTTAGCGGGTTGTATATCAGATCTATAACTCCCCTGCAGTTTTCAAACTCAGTTATATCTATAACCGCTCTGCCGTTATCAGGGTACATTCCCACAGGTGTTGTATTTATGATAAATTCCGCATCACAGTGCCTTGAAATGTTTTCGTAATTGTCCTCGCCTTTTCTTGATATTGTTACAGCTTCTGCGCCCCTGTCTCTGACAAGCTGTCTTACAGTGCCGGAAACTCCGCCGTTTCCCAGTATCAGCACCTTGGCTCCCGAAATATCAAAGCCTGCCGATCTGATAAGGTAATCAAGTCCGTAATAGTCTGTATTGTATCCTGCAAAGCTGCCGTCTCTGTTTCTTACTATTGTGTTTACGCTGCCTGTTTTTTGCGCCGCATCCGACAGGCTGCCGCAGTATTTTATTACTTCTTTTTTGTATGGTATTGTAACGTTAAACCCCTTCAGCTTTGTGTTTTCAAAAAAACTTTTGAGCATCTCAGGCTCAACCTCAAACAGTTCGTAGTTATATCCTCCGAGACTTCTGTGTATTCCGGGCGAAAAGCTGTGGCCCAGCGTCCTGCCCAGAAGCCCGTAATCCGCCCTGTGCTCCTCCTGAAACCTCCGGCTCTGCGCCATCATTTCTCTGAATATATCGGCTATATATCCGTATGAGGCTTCATCCGTATGACCTCTGAGAGCCTCAAGCTTGCTGTTTTCTCTTGAGACATCAAGGACAGGTTTTCCCATGGCCTGCTTGCACAGCCCTATGTTTTTTACCGCCAAAAGTCTCTGTTCAAGCAGTTTTGTTATCTGCCTGTCTATTGCATCTATTTCCGCTCTGTAATCATCTAATCTCATATTTCAGTCCTCCAAGAAATGCGTCATATACGGCTATCGCAGCTGCCGCCTCAATACACGGCACTGCCCTTGGCACTATGCACGGGTCGTGTCTGCCCTTAACTCTGAGTCTGACGTTTTCAAGTCCCGACATACTGACACTGTCCTGCTCCATTGCAATGGAAGGCGTCGGCTTCATGGCCGCAGCAAACACCACAGGCATTCCCGATGATATGCCTCCGAGTATTCCGCCATGGTTGTTTGTCCTGCATTTTATCTCTCCGTCCTCTGCATAAAACGGATCGTTATTCTGAGAGCCTCTCATTTTGCACACCTCAAAACCGATGCCGAATTCTATGCCCTTGACTGCAGGCACTGCAAAAACTGCCTGTGAAATTCTGTTTTCAAGCCCTCCGAACATAGGATCTCCTATCCCTGCCGGAAGCCCTGTTATCATACATTCTATCCTGCCGCCTATTGAGTCGCCGCAGGATCTGACGCTCTGTATCAGTTCTCTCATTCTGACTCCCGCATCTTCATCTATGACAGGGAAGGTTTTTCCCACCCTTGCAAGCTCGTAAGAGCTGCCGCAGTAATCAAATGAAGCATCCACGATATCTCCTATGCTTTTGATGTGTGCTCCGATCTGTATACCTCTGCGTGAAAGAATCTGCATGAATATTCCTCCCGCAATGCAAAGAGGCGCTGTCAGTCTGGCGCTGAAATGGCCTCCGCCGGCAACATCCTCATATCCGTGAAATTTTGCTCTTGCTGCAAAGTCAGCATGGGCAGGTCTTGGGATATCCCTGATGTCACTGTAATCACCGGATCTGGTGTCGGTGTTGTATATAACCGCGGCAAAAGGTGCTCCGCAGGTTTTATCGCCTGCAAGCCCTGACAGTATTTCGGGTCTGTCCGCTTCTTTTCTCGGCGTAGAATAATCGTTTCTGCCCGGCGCTCTCCTGTCGAGAAATTCCTGAAGCTTCTCCAAGTCTATTTTTTCACCTGCAGGAATACCGTCTATGACAACGCCTATCCCTTTTGAGTGGGACTGTCCGAAAACAGATATTTTTATGTTCTCTCCAAATACCGAAGCCACCTTAAAACTCCTTTCGTTATCAGTACAATACTAATCTATATCTATCACTCCGCCAAGGGTCTGATAATCTCTGTAAAATCCGGGATAGGACTTGTTTACGGCCTCTGCTCCCGAAATTGTTATCTCACCGCTGCTGATGCACGCAGCTGCCGCAGCCATCATGGCTATTCTGTGGTCGCCAAAGGAGTCTGCACTGCCTCCTCTGATATGTCCGCTGCCGTTTATGACAAGCCCGTCCGAAAGCTCTGATATGTCCGCTCCAAGCGCTGCAAGCACTGTGCTTACGGATCTGAGTCTGTCGCTTTCTTTGAGCCTGAGCCTGCCCGCATTCTTTATTATTGTCTGTCCGTCTGCCGAGGCTGCGGCTGCCGCAAGCGCGGGAACAAGATCGGGAATTTCAGAAGCGTCTATAACCGCGCCTCTCAGTCTGCCCTGTACTGCCGATATGCGCAGTACCCCGTTCTCACAAATGACTCTGCCGCCCATGCTCTCCAGCACATCAAGTATCCTGCGGTCGCCCTGCCTTGAATCCATATCAAGACCGCTACAGCCGATACTGCCGCCTGTCATCGCGCTCATGCAGAGCCAGAACGCCGCATTTGACCAGTCTCCCTCGATATGATGCTCACCTGCCAGCCTGTAGTGCTGTCTGCCGGGTATGTCAAAACCCCTGCCATCCGAAACAATTTTAATTCCGGCCGCATCAAGAGCCTGCAGTGTCAGATCTATATACGGCGAGGATTCCAGCCTGCCTGTTATATCAATGCGGCTGTCTTCATCTGCAAGCGGAAGCGCAAACAGAAGTCCTGTGATATACTGAGAAGATATGTTTCCCGGTATTGTATATGTGCCGCCTGTAAGATGACCGCTTAAATGTAGAGGATTCTGCCCCTGCGGTGACAGCCTGCAGCCCTTTGACAGCATTTCCTCATAAAGCGGCGACAGAGGCCTATTTGGGAGTCTTCCCTCCATATAAAAATCACATTCAAGTCCCAGCGCGCCTGCTATCGGAAGCAGAAATCTCAGTGTGGATCCGCTTTCGCCGCAGTAAAGCTGTTTTACTTCAGCCTCTGACAAAAGAGCCTTGAGGCATCTCTTTGTGGCCTCTATATCCTGTGAGGTGTCGCTGCACAAAACGGTGCTTTCACATTCCGACAGAGCCTGCGCTATCATCATTCTGTGTGCCGCCGATTTTGATGCTATGGCTCTCACTGTTCCCTCTCCGGCCGGTTTTTTAATAGTTGCTTTCATATTCTATCCCTGCAGCGCCATATCAAGCAGACTGCTCATTTCCTCAATGGTTATATTATCTATATCGCATTTGCCGGTATACTCAGGCAGTATCACGTTAATGGTGTTTCCTCTTACTTTTTTATCTGAGCATATCATATCCATCAGATCCTTATGGCTGTAATCTGCCGAAACAGGAAGTCCCCTGCTCTTGCAGGCTCTGATAATATCCTCAAGGCATTTGTCTGTGCATATGCCTTTTTTGACCGCTGCCTTTGTCATCATAACCATGCCTGCCGCAACAGCCTCGCCATGCAGCAGTTTAAAATCCGATGCTTTTTCGACAGCGTGTCCTATGGTGTGCCCGAAGTTGAGAAGCTGCCTCTGCCCCGCTTCAAATTCATCGGCCTCGACTATATCTCTCTTGATTTTAATGCAAATCTCTATAATCTCATCTATACCGGCATCGGGGTCGTTTATCATATCAAGCAGAGCAGGTTCTGCTATAACCGCGTATTTGATTATCTCCGCAAAGCCGCTTTTGTATTCTCTGTCAGGCAGTGTGTCAAAGGTATCCGTATCGCATATTACAAGCTCCGGCTGATAAAACGAGCCTGCAAGGTTTTTGCCTGCCGGCAGATCTATTGCGGTCTTGCCTCCGACAGATGAATCAACGGCCGCAAGCACAGATGTGGGAATCTGCACCAGATGTATGCCTCTCAGGTATACAGAGGCCGCAAAGCCTGCCATATCCCCCGTAACACCGCCTCCAAGGGCTGCAACGACATCAGTTCTGTCAAGCTTTGATGATGCAAGGAAATTCAGTATCTCCGCAAATGTATCTATATTCTTGTTTGACTCTCCCGCTTCAAATATATGTGTCACAACTTTGTATCCGGCATTCTCAAGACCTGTTTTGAGTGTCTGCATATACAGCGGACCTGTATTGCTGTCTGCTATTATGGCCGCGCAGCTTCCTCCTGCCGCCTGTTTTACAAGGCTTCCTGCACTGCCAAGCAGTCCGCCGCCTATCAGGATATCATATTTTTTTGAAGCATTTACTGTTACTTTTCTCATTTTCCGTCTGTTTCTTCTTTCTTTTTTCTTCCGTCCGCAAGCAGCCTGTGCATAAGCTCATAATCTTCATCACACAGAGCCTGTCTATACTCCTGCAGATTGCCGATAAAGCAGTCCAGCTCATTTATGAGGTTGTCGCGGTTGTCCATAAAAAGCTCTGTCCACATATCCTCATTGAGCCATGCAACTCTGGTCATGTCTCTGTAGCTCCCTGCCGAAAAGCCCTTGTGGTATCCGGCATTCGGGCTTTTGATATACGCATTTGATACGATGTGCGCCATCTGTGATGTGAATCCGATAATCCTGTCGTGTTTTTCGGCTGTAGTTACGGATATGCTGCCAAACTCCGCAGGCGCCAGAAGCTCCTTGACTCTGTTCAAAAGCTCGATATCATCAAATCTGCCCGGTACAATCACCATCGGAGCGCCTCTGAACAGAGCCTCTGTGCTGTATTTGTATCCCGAAAAATGTCTGCCTGCCATAGGATGTCCGCCCACATAGGTAAAGCCGCATCTGTCTGCAATCCGGAAAGCCTTGTCGCATACTGCGCGTTTGACGCCGCAGCAGTCTATAACCATTGCATCGGGGCTTATGTATTCTCCGTTTTTTTCAAGGTATTCCACCGCAGCCTCAGGATATACGGCAATCAGCAGCAGGTCGCATTCGTGCAGATTCTTATGTGTAAGCTCTGCCTCTATATCCTCAGCCATTATTGCAAGCTGCGTTATTTTATCATTCTTATCGGTACCTAAAACTCTCCAGTTTTTTGTTTCTCTGTACGCCTTGACAAAAGAGCCTCCGATAAGCCCAAGGCCTACTACTCCCAATGTCTTCATTTCAGCGCCTCTCTTACTTTTCTTACCTTTGCTGCTGTGGCTGCAAACTGCTCGGGTGTAAGTGACTGAGGGCCGTCGCAAAGTGCTTCCGCAGGGTTGTTGTGAACCTCAATCATAAGGCCGTCTGCTCCTGCCGCCGCCGCTGCAAGTGCCATAGGCTCAACCAGCCCTGCAATACCTGTGGCGTGGCTTGGGTCAACCACAATCGGAAGGTGCGTGAGTTTTTTGAGCATAGGCACCGCCGAAAGGTCGAGTGTGTTTCTGGTATAGGTTTCAAAGGTTCTGATACCTCTCTCACATAGTATAACATTTTCGTTGCCCTCTGACATTATATATTCTGCGCTCATAAGCAATTCTTTTAATGTATTTGCAAGGCCTCTCTTCAAAAGCACGGGTTTGTCTGTCCTGCCCAGAGCCTTGAGCAGCTCGAAATTCTGCATATTGCGTGCCCCCACCTGTATCACATCAACGTCTTCAAACAGAGGCAGGTGCTTTTCGTTCATTATTTCCGTAACTATAGGCATACCCGTGTCTTTTTTGGCCTCCAGAAGCAGCTCTATTCCCTCTGCCTTCATGCCCTGAAAGTCGTAAGGCGAGGTTCTCGGCTTGAAGGCTCCGCCTCTGAGAAGCGAGGCTCCCGAAGCTTTGATGCTGCGCGCAACTTCAAGTATCTGCTCCTCCGACTCTACAGAGCAGGGGCCTGCTATGATTGCAAAGTTGCCTCCTCCTATTTTAACTCCCGAAATATCTATTACCATGTCCTCAGGGTGGAATTTACGGTTGGCGCTTTTGAAAGGCTCGCTTATCCTCTTGACGCTTTCGACCATTTCAAGTGATTCAACAAGCTCCTCGTCTATTTTCGATGTATCTCCCACAAGTCCCAGCACTGTCTGAAATTCTCCCTCTGAAATATGAACCTTGAGTCCCTGTGATTCAAACCACTCTATAAGCTTATCGCGCTGTTTTTTGGTTGTTTCCGCTTTTAGTACAGTTATCATTTTTTCATCCTCCTCACACTGTTTCCGAATAGCTGCCCAGATATTCAAACACATCACAGGCTTTTTCAAGCTCTTCAAGTATATCTATGAAATCTTTTGCATCTACCGACATTTCAAAATCAAAATAGAATCTGAATTCAAATTCCCTGTCGGGTATAGGTCTGCTCTCCAGTTTTACAAGGTTGTAGCCTGCATCTGATAATATATTCAGTATGTCGCACAGGCTTCCCGGCTTATGCGGCAGTATTGCCGATATACTTGTTCTGTCCGCTCCCGGATATATCTCCGGATATTTGCTTATACATATAAATCTTGTGTAGTTGTTCTCTGTATTCTGTATTGCTGTTTCAAGTTCCGCAAGCCCGTAAAGAGCTGCGCATTTTGATGATGATATTGCCGCTATGTCACTTCTCTCCGACTCTGCCACCATCTTGGCAGCTGCTGCCGTATTGCTGCATACCGTAACCTTGATGCCTTTGAGCCTGTCAAGAAACTCACTGCACTGGGCAATTGCCTGTTCGTGAGAGAATATCTCCTTTATGTCCTGCATAGCTGTGCCTGCCTTTGCAACCAGATTGTGATCTATTTTGATTCTGACGCTTCTTACAATATAGAATTTGTGAGCCTTCATCAGGTCATATATTCTGTTTACAGAGCCGGCCGTACTGTTTTCGACAGGCAGTATGCCATAATCACAAAGTCCTTTTTCTATGGAGCCAAACACGCCCTCAAAGTTTGAAAAGTACATTATTCCGGGATATTTGAACAGTCTCTCCGCAGCTATCTGCGAATATGCTCCCTCTACGCCCTGACACGCTACAGCAGCGTGCTGCGGAAATATCTGCTCCGCATTTTCGGAAGCTTTTCTGATTATATCCCTAAGCTCATCCGTTTTGCCTGCCATAGCCTTTGCCGACAGCTTCCTGTCAAGGGCGCTTCTCTGCCTGTACAGGCTCTCAATCTGTCTGTCAATCTCCTGTTTCTGTTCATATATGCTTTTCATTGTTTCCTCCGCAATACTCATTAAAGATTAAAAAAAACGGTACCTGCTGCTGTGCAAATACCGTAAATATCCGTTGATACAGTTAATGTGACATATCATGACAATTTACAGCAGCACAATTTCCCAGCGCTAAAATAAAAGCTCTGGTAGCCGAAAAAGAAATATTCTTTTGTCATCATGCTGTTTTTAATAACATCGTTCATAATACACCTCAAAATCAAGTATACCTAATTATTGCACTTAAAAAGCACTTTGTCAACA
>CAVJEY010000074.1:0-10546 GCA_963648745.1 Christensenellaceae bacterium Phil1 | reverse complement strand
CCCACAAACAATTCATCGGCATATATTGCATCTGCATATGTAAATACTTCTTTTTCTATATCCTTATCATAGTATGAGGATACCCATACTCCCTCCTCATTTCCCTGCGGCTTAAAAAAGTATTCCATATCCTTGCTGTAGGGCAAAGAAAACTCTCTTTCGTTGGTTTCAAAATCCGCTGCAATTAATTTTATTTTACCATCTGTGACGCAATACCATACCTCATCGTTTCTGCCCGTAAGTTCCGGATTGAATGTGACATATAAGCTGTGCGCGCTTTTTATATTGGAAAGATCGCTTTTGATCATTTCCCCCAGCTTCACCTTGAATTCATCCATGTAACTCTCCGGATTACTTTCAAATGCATCAGTATCGAATGCTGTTTTCACATATGATGCCAGTGAATTGGTAAGTCCCTCCATGTGATTGAACTTTGAACTGAAGTCGTTGGCATATTTTTCGGTTGTCGCAAGTATTTTTTCATTTATCTCGGTTTCAAGATAATTCGTACTGCGGAATGTCGCTATGGAACCGATAAAAAGCGCCGCTGTTATCGCGAATGTCGTTATAACACATACTGCCTTAATAAATGATTTGTCTGCTTTGATAAACGATTTATACATATAGTCTCCTGTTTTATCCTGTGACATACGCCCACCTTCTACGTACACATATTATACTGTAAGCATAATGCTTAGTCCACTTTATTCTATAAAAAAAGCGGCCGGCTCACAACCAAGGTCACGAGTGTGCGCCGCTTCTGACATCAAATGATTGTGTCCGGATATAAGTGTGACTTCCCGTCATACACACAAAAAGGCAGCAGTTTTTTCCTGCCGCCTTATCTGTTAATTCATTTTATATTTATTTCCCCTCTCTGAAATATTCGTCAATACTCTCTGCTGCTGTTTTGCCTGCTCCCATCGCAAGTATTACAGTTGCAGCGCCTGTTACGGCATCTCCTCCCGCAAATACCGCCTTATGGCTTGTTGCGGCTTTTTCGTCTGTGCCTATGCCGCCTCTTTCGTTTGGCTCAAGGTTTTCTGTGGTGTTCAGAATAAGCTTGTTTAATCTTGTTCCTATCGACATGATAACCTCTTCAACATCAAGCACAAAATTTGACCCTTCAATTTCAACAGGCCTTCTTCTGCCCGATGCATCAGGCTCACCTAGCTTCATTTCTATACATTCAATGCCGCACACTCTGTTGTCCTCATCGCCTATGATTTTAACAGGATTGTTGAGGAGCTTAAACTCTATGCCCTCCTCGATTGCATGCTCTATTTCCTCTTTTCTGGCAGGAATTTCATCCATTGAACGGCGGTATATGATATATACGTGCTCCGCTCCCATTCTCTTGGCGCATCTTGCGGCATCCATTGCAACATTGCCGCCGCCAACCACAGCCACATTCTTTGCTTTTTGTATAGGCGTATCGTATTCCGAAAGATAAGCCTTCATAAGATTGATTCTTGTCAGATATTCATTGGCTGAGCATACTCCGAGCAGATTCTCTCCCGGAATGTTCATAAACGACGGAAGGCCCGCGCCTGTGCCTATGAATACGGCTTCATACCCGTCTGCAAACAGCTCGTCAACATTCATCGACTGCCCTATAATTGCGTTTTTGACTATTTTAACGCCTTTTTCCTCAAGCTTTGAAACCTCTTTTGCAACTATTGCCTTTGGAAGCCTGAACTCCGGTATTCCGTATGCCAGCACTCCGCCTGCCTTGTGCAGACTTTCAAATACAGTCACATCATAGCCCATACCTATAAGGTCGCCTGCGCATGCAAGCCCTGCAGGCCCTGAGCCTACAACAGCAACCTTATGTCCGTTAGGTTCATGCGCCTCGAAGCTGTCAGCTCCGTTTGCATCGTGCCAGTCGGCAACGAATCTTTCCAGTCTGCCTATTGCAACAGGCTCACCCAGCACACCCTGCACACATTTGCCTTCGCACTGGTTTTCCTGCGGGCATACTCTGCCGCATATTGCAGGGAGCGAGCTTGTCTGTGATATTATATTATATGCTTTTTCAAATTCCCCTTCTGATACCGCCTCTATAAATTCAGGTATGTGGATTTTTACAGGGCAGCCTTTTGTGCAGGGCTTTTTGCGGCATTTAAGACATCTCATGGCTTCGTTTATCGCCATTTCCTCTGTGTATCCTGTTGCAACCTCTTCAAAATTCCTGTTTCTTACCATAGGCTCCTGCTGAGGCATCGGATTTTTTGTTTTTTCTAAATTAATCATTGTAACGAACACCTCCTGTCAGACGGCAGATATGATTTCTCTCTTCTGCTTCTGCGTCTCTGTAAAAACCGTTTCTCATAATAAGGTCGTCCCAGTCCACCTTGCTTCCGTCAAATTCAGGACCGTCAACACATACAAATCTGCTTTCGCCGCCGACTATAACGCGGCAGCCTCCGCACATTCCCGTACCGTCTATCATATATGCAGTAAGTGAAGCCACTGATTTAATACCTGCCTCCTGCGCTATACCGCATACCAGCTTCATCATTATCGGAGGCCCCACAGCTATGATTTCATCATATTTATTGCCGTCTGCAAGAAGCTGTTTGAGTTTGTCCGTGGTAAAGGCTTTTTCTTTGTAGGAGCCGTCATCTGTAACGATGTAAAGGTTTTCGGATATTTCACCGAATTCCTTTTCGAGTATAACAAAGTCCCTGCTCTTGAAGCCTGCTATGGTATCAACCTTAATGCCCTCTGTATGAAGCCCTTTTACAAGGCCGAAGGCAAGTGCATTACCTGTGCCTCCGCCTACAACGCAGACTCTTTTGAGTCCTTCCATTTCGGTAGGTCTGCCCAGAGGCCCTGCCACATCGCACAGACAGTCGCCCTCTTCAAGCTGGTCTAAAAGCATGGTTGTCCTGCCTACTGCGGCATATATTATTTCAACTGTACCCTTATCTCTGCTGTATCCTGCCATTGTAAGGGGTATTCTTTCGCCCAGCTCATCAGTCCTCAATATTATAAACTGGCCGGGCAGAGCTTTTCTTGCAACCAGAGGCGCGTTTATCTCCAGCCACGTCATATTATCGTTTAATTTTCTTTTTCCTGCTATTTCATACATGACTATACTTCCTCCTCCGGATCAAAACTGCGTTTCTGGTTAACCAGATCGTCGTATTTCTGTGACGCTATTTTTTCTGCTTTTGTGAACAGTTTTTCTGCTCTCTGCGGATCTTTTAACATAAGCGAATTGTATCTTACCTCGCCCATAATAAAGTCTCTGTATTTTTCAGTAGGCTTAGGATTGTCTATTGAAAGCGGATTTACGCCTGCTTCGCGTTTTCTAGGGTCATATCTGAGCAGATTCCAGTAGCCTGATCTTACCGCGTTTTTCATTTCAAGCATAGCCTTGTCCATGCCTGCTTTGAGGCCATGGTTGATGCAAGGTGCGTACGCTATGATAAGCGACGGTCCGTCATAGCTTTCGGCCTCTTTGATTGCCGTAAGCGCCTGCGCCGGATTTGCACCCATGGCAATCTGCGCAACATATACATAACCGTATGACATTGCCTCCTGCGCAAGGTCTTTTTTCTTGACGCTCTTGCCGTTTGATGCAAACTGTGCCACAGCGCCTATAGGAGTTGATTTTGAAGCCTGACCGCCTGTGTTTGAATAAACCTCCGTATCGAATACAAGGATATTCACATTTTCACCTGTGGCAAGCACATGGTCAAGTCCGCCGTAGCCTATATCATATGCCCAGCCGTCACCGCCTAATATCCACATTGACGGCTTGATCAGCATATCCTTATTCTCAACTACATATATTGCGGATTTGTTACTGCTCTGCTCGCACAGCTCAACAAGCTTCTGTCCGTATTTTTCTGCATTTGCGGCGTTGTTCATATTGTCAAGCCATGCATTTGCCGTTTCTGCAAATACAGGGTTTTCTGCAAGCTTTTCGACTTCGGCTCTGAGCTCGTTTCTTCTTACCTTGACGGATATTGCCATACCGAAACCAAACTCCGCGTTATCCTCAAACAGCGAGTTTGCCCATGCCGGGCCTCTGCCCTGCGCGTTTACGGTATAAGGTGTGCTTGGCGCCGAGCAGCCCCATATTGATGAGCAGCCGGTAGCGTTTGCAACATACATTCTGTCGCCGAAAAGCTGTGTTACCAGTTTGGCATACGGTGTTTCCCCGCAGCCCGGACACGCTCCAGAGAACTCAAGAAGCGGCTGTCTGAACTGTGAGCCTTTTACTGTGCTGTCATCGTAAGGTGCGCTTTCGTAATCAGCGTGTTCAAAGACATAGTCAAAGAGCTTCTGCTGCTTCTCTGCGATTTCCTCTGCCGGAACCATTTCAAGAGCTTTGTTTCTTGAAGGGCATACATTCACACATGAGCCGCAGCCTGTGCAGTCCATGGCAGATACAGCAACAACAAATTTAAGACTGCTGTCGCCTCTCATTTTGACAGCCTGCTCGCATTCACATTCAGGCTTTAGCACAAACGGTCTTATTGCCGCATGAGGACACACATATGAACACCAGTTGCACTGCATACATCTGGTGCTGTCCCACTTCGGAACGGCATATGCGATTCCGCGTTTTTCGTAGGCTGCTGTTCCCGACGGTACCGAGCCGTCTGCAGATGAGACGAATTTTGATACGGGTATACTGTCGCCGTTCATTGCGTTTGTAGGTATCAGTATGTTTTCGACATAATCTGTAAGAGTTTTGTTTCTGCCTCTGATTTTCTGTTTTCTGCTGTTTTCGGAAGCTTTTTTCCATGATGCCGGAACATCAATCTTTACGACATTTGCAATACCTGCATCAACTGCCGCGCAGTTCATGTTTACTATTTTTTCGCCTTTGTTGCCGTAGGTTTTTCTGATTGCATCTTTCATATATACGGCAGCCTTATCAATAGGAATTATATCCGCCAGCTTGAAAAATGCCGCCTGCAGCACCGTATTGGTTCTGCCGCCCAGACCAAGCTCTCTTGCTATGGTAACGGCATCGCAGGTATAAAACTGTATGTCGTTTGACGCTATGTATTTTTTAACATGTGCAGGCAGATGCTCCTCAAGCTCAGCCGCATCCCAGCTGCAGTTAAGCAGGAATATGCCGCCCTTTTTGACATCCTCGACCATATTGTATTTGTTTAAGTATGACGGATTGTGACACGCCACAAAGTCTGCCTGCCTGACATAGTATGTTGATTTGATAGGCTTATCTCCGAATCTCAGGTGGGAAATGGTGATACCGCCTGATTTTTTGGAGTCATACTGGAAGTATGCCTGTACTTTTTTGTCTGTATTGTCACCTATGATTTTAACGCTGTTTTTGTTGGCGCCTACCGTACCGTCTGCACCAAGCCCCCAGAATTTGCAGGATACGGTACCTGCCGCTGCTGTATCGGGGTTTGACTCTGTCCTGATTGACAGATTTGTCACATCGTCATATATTGAAACCGTAAATCTCTGTTTCGGTTCTTTGGAAGCCAGATTGTCAAATACCGCAACTATATCTCCGGGCTGTGTATCCTTGGAGCCAAGTCCGTATCTGCCCCCTATAATCTTTATGTCTGTATCCGCAAGGGCAAGGGCAATGTCAAGATAAAGAGGCTCTCCTATTGAGCCCGGTTCCTTGCATCTGTCAAGAACCGCGATTCTTTTAACCGACTGCGGAATGGCTTTTTTGAGGTATTCAGTGCTGAAAGGTCTGTAAAGTCTGACCTTGACAAGACCTGTTTTTCTGCCGGAGGCATTGAGGTAGTCAATTACCTCTTCGATTGTATCGCATACAGAGCCCATTGCAACCATTACATCTGTGGCATCAGGGGCTCCGTAATAGTTAAACGGCGCATAGTCAGTGCCTATTCTTCTGTTTACCTCATCCATATAGCCTGCAACTGTTTCCACTGTTTCATCATAAAATCTGTTGCAGCTTTCTCTGTGCTGGAAAAACACCTCAGGAGATTCCGATGATCCCATGTTGTACGGGTGCATAGGATGGCTGATACGTTTTCTGAAATCCCTGATGGCATCCCAGTCTGCCATTTCTTTGAGCTCCTCGTAATCCCATGCTTCTATCTTCTGATATTCATGGCTTGTTCTGAATCCGTCAAAAAAATGCATCATCGGCACCTTGCCCGATATGGCCGAAAGATGTGCTACGGCCGCAAGGTCCATACATTCCTGCACGCTGTTTGAGCAAAGCATTGCAAAGCCTGTCTGCCTGCAGCTCATTACATCCGAGTGATCTCCGAATATGGACAGTGCGTGTGTAGTCAGCGCTCTTGCCGCAACATGCAGCACTGCAGGCGTCTGTTCTCCTGCCAGCTTGTACATATTGGGAATCATAAGCAGAAGTCCCTGTGATGCCGTAAATGTGCTTGTCAGCGCGCCTGCCGCAACCGAGCCGTGCACCGCACCTGCAGCGCCGCCCTCGGACTGCATTTCAACTACATGAACCTCCTGACCGAATATGTTTTTTCTTTTTTCGGTTGCCCACTGGTCGATGTTTTCGGCCATTGTTGATGAGGGTGTAATCGGATATATCGCTGCAACCTCCGAAAAGGCATAAGCCACATGAGCAGTCGCAGTGTTTCCGTCCATTGTCTTTAGCTTTCTCATGTTACCTGTCCTCCTTCATTTTAAGTGCTTTTTTCTGCAGATAGTTGTATTCGGGAACATCCATGCGCTTGATTGCGTTTCTTGAGCACATATATGTGCAGACATCGCAGTTCTCACATATATTGCCGTTGACTATGGCATGGGAATCCACTATCTGTATAGCTCCGTTAGGACAGTTGTGAACACAGTCCGTACAATCGATACAGCCGCTGTAGCACAAATCGTATCTGTCGTCTATAGGGGCCTTTGATGAACAGGCAACAAGCTTGCTGCCCACATAAGGAACCTCAACTATGAGGTTTTTAGGACAGGCATGAACACAGTCAAGACAGCCTACGCATTTTTCAAAGTCAACCACTGCAGTGCCGTTTACAATATGTATCGCATCGTATCTGCATACTCTGGTACAGTTGCCAAGACCTGTGCAGCCTTCGCCGCAGATGTTCATAAGTCCTGCATCAAGCTTTGCGGCATGAGAGCAGTCCTCAATCCCAAGCGCCCTGAATTTATCGTTGGCTTTTTTGCCGCCGTTGCATTTTACGAAGGCTACGGTTTCTTTGAGCTTAGTAAGATCATGAGCCTCATCTGTTATTATTTTCTTTTTGCATTTTACTGAGCACACAATGCAGCCTGCACACCTGTCATAGTCTATAACTGCGCAGTTGTTTACCATTGTAATTGCATTTTCGGGACAGGTATCTGCGCATTCTCCGCATCCTATGCAGCCGTAACCGCAGATTTTTCTTGTATTCACCTCTCCAAGCTGCGATGCGCATGGTATGAAAGTACCTGCATCAGGCGGCACCATCTGAACCAGATTTTGAGGACAGATATTCTGGCACGCTCTGCAGCCGTTGCATTTTGATCTGTCTACAGCTACGCGCCCGTCTTTAATAGTAATCGCACCTGCATCGCATACTTTTGCGCAGGAGCCAAGACCCACACAGCCGAATTTACATTCGTTTTCATTAAATCCAAGCTTCACAAACTCAGCACAGCTGTCTGTACCTGCATTGCGGCTCTGTCCTGCAGAAACCCCGCCGCAGCGTACAAAAGCCACTTCATCGATGACTGCTGCTGTTTCCCTGCCAAGTGCCTCCGCAATCCGGTCTGCATCCTCCTGTGAACAGGCAGGGCATAAATTTACTGCACCTCCGGAAACAATAGCTCCGGCGCAGGCTTCGCAGCTGTTAAATCCGCATCCGCCATAGCCGCCGCAGTCTCCGCCGGGCAGTACCTTTAGAATTTCTTTTATCATCGCTACCTCCAGTATTTATGTATTGCATAGTTTGTGTGTATGTGTTTTGTGTTCTGTATACAGTGTATTGTACTACTTTTTTTGAAATAATCAACACTTTTTGATAATGTTTTAACAAAAAAACAAAATGCCTGAAACCCTAAGCTTTCAAGCATTTTCGTCTATTCTAATTCAGAATTTACTGTATAAAATAATTTTTGTACCAGTTTCAGCACAATTTTATGTCTTTTTTTTAACGAATTATGTTTTTTTGTTTATTGCTGCAAAGCTCAACAAAAGCATTCTTAACCGGCGACATCCACTTGCGCCTGTCATATATGACCTGCAGGTAAAGCTCCGCTTCAAAATCATCCACATATATTTCGCAGATATCACCTCTGTCAAGATATTCTGCTATACAGTATTCAGGCAGCAGCGATATTCCCATCCCCCTGCTGACAAAATCAATTATAGCTCCCGTATTCCCTATATCAATATTCCAGTTAAGCTCGATGTTTCTGGCTGCTGTGAAGTCATCTATGACTTTTCTGTAGGTGCAGCCTTTTTCTGTCAGGATAAAGTTTTCTCTGCCAAGCTCTCTGAGGCATACGTGTTTTTCTGAAAGACTGCTCTTGCTGCCTGCAAAAAATTTCAGAGGCTCTCTTATCTTTACAGGGCATTTCCAGTTGTCATTCTGAATCTGCCTGTCATATATGACTATGACATCGAGCATACCTTTTTTGAGCATATCCATAAGCTCCACCGTTGTGGCTATTTTTACAATCAGCTTCGCCTCAGGATAAAGCGTTACAAACTGCTCTATAATTTCTCTGTAATAAAATGATGCTACGGATTCAAGCATACCTACGGCAAGTATCCCTTTTATTTCTGTTTTACCCTCCATTGCAGAGCGCGCCTCGGCTTCCGTCCTGACAATACTGCAGGCATAATCCATAAATTCTCTGCCTTTTTCCGAAAGCCTGATCCTCTTGCCTGTCCTGTTAAAAAGCGGCACTCCAAGCTCAGCCTCAAGCTGCTTTATCTGCAGGGTTACAGTCCCCTGCGAATAGCCCAGTTCCTCTGCGGTTTTAGTGAAATTTCCTGTTTCCGCCGCTCTGATGAATGTTTTGATATTTCTTATCTCCATACGCGCTCCGTTATTTGATATTTTAATATGCTAATTCATATCTTTTAATTTTACTGATTTGCATTTCTATATTATTATATCTTTAGACAAAATACAATATCGCAGGAGAATTTTATATGGATAATACAATAATGGACAGAATAAACGGCAGACACTACGGACTCAGAGTACTGTACGCGGCACTGGGTCTGTTTGTATTTGCTTTTGGAGTATACCTGACAATACAGGCCAACGTGGGGCTTGCACCATGGGATGCTTTCAGCATGGGAATAAGCTATCATATTCCTCTGACCTACGGCGACATTGTAACCCTCACAGGGTTTGTAATTCTGGCAATAGACCTGCTTCTCAAAGAAAAAATAGGGCTTGGGAGCATACTTGATGTATGTATTGTAGGAAAATCCGTAGATTTGTTTACATGGCTTGATATAGTGCCGCAGCTTCACAACATATGGACAGGGGTTTTAATGCTCCTTGCAGGACTTGCAATAGAGGCCTTCGCAATGGGTATATATATGGCGCAGGGGCTTTCATGCGGACCCAGAGATGCACTGCTTGTCGCCATGGGCAAAAGACTGAAAAAATTCCCTATAGGGGCAGTGAAAATATTAATAGACGGCTTTGCCGTTGCCGTAGGCTTTGTGCTGGGCGCCAAGGTGGGAATAGGCACTGTGGTTGCAGTATTTGGAATGGGGTTCATACTGCAGGGAGCGTTTAAGGTTATGAGATTTGATGCAACGGCGGTTACACACGAAAGCATAATCGGGACATTCAACAGACTCAGGAGAAAAAATGGAAATGCAGGGTAATATCAATTTTATTTTGCAGCAAATCTAGTAGCGTGCGTGCCGTTGGGCACACGGCGGTTCAAAGTCACCTACCCCCATTTCAAATGGGGGTTTGGTTTTAACCCCTCCGGGGTACTTCTCGGGTTCCGCCCAAGGCGGGTTCCGCAATACCATTTTTACTGGTAGCCTCCTAAAGAAGGCTCTATTACTTTCTTCTGTCCTCTAACCTATCATTTTCTTCTTGTTCTTGAATGTACTTTAAAATTGTTTCTTCATTTACATTTCCTACTGTCGAAACATAATATCCTCTTGCCCAAAAATGACGGTCTCCCCATTTACTTCTATACTCCGGATGCCTGTCAAAAAGCATTAAGGTACTTTTTCCTTTTAAATATGACATGAATTCTGACACACTCAGTTTGGGCGGTATTGCAACATACATATGAATGTGGTCTTTACACACTCTTCCGTCTATCAGTGTTACCTGCTTCATCTCACACAATTTCCTGATTATTTCTACCAAATCCCTTTTTGTTTCTCCATACATAATTTTTCTTCTGTATTTCGGAATAAAAACAATATGGTAAGTGCAATTCCAACGTGTATGTGTTATACTTTGATTATCCATATGGATCCCTCCTATGCTTTGATATGGTCTGCGAAACCCATATCATTATAGCATAGGAATTTTTATACTCTAGGCAACACTACTGCTCTGCCTGTTCCCCCATCTCAGATGGGGGATTGAAAGATTTTTTCATTCAA
>CAVJEY010000073.1:0-10547 GCA_963648745.1 Christensenellaceae bacterium Phil1 | reverse complement strand
AGATGGCGAAGGCTCTGAAAGACAAAGGCGTTGCCATTGACATTATAGCCGAAACATCGGGACTTTCTAAAGAGGAGATAGAGAAGCTGTAACTACATTCAGAATCTCAGTGAAAACATCAAGACACTAAATACTGCTGCAGAATCTGAAGTAAATAATTTACCTTAACAAGGTTGATTAAGACACTTCTTTTAGTTAATATTATAGGTCAACAAAAAATAAATAAGTAGAGAACCCATTGGTATATTGATATCAGTGGGTTCTCTGCTGTCAAGGGTCTGCATTAAGCCTTGAGAGGCTGTGCAGACCCTGATTCTATCCTCTTATTTCAGATTGTCGGGGTTAAGGCACATAAGCTCAGGCAGGGTAAACAGCCCGTCCTTCCTTATAAGCACATCGTCGAAATAAATCTCGCCGCCGCCGTATTCGGGACGCTGTATCATGACAAGATCCCAGTGAACGGCAGATTCATTGCCGTTTGGCGCATCCTCATATGCCATTCCCGGAGTCAGATGAAAGCTGCCTGCGATTTTTTCATCAAACAGAGTGTCTTTCATAGGCTTGAGAATATACGGATTTACACCTATTGCAAACTCGCCGAAATATCTTGCGCCCTCGTCGGTGTCAAGCAGCTTGTTGATGCGTTCATTGTCGTTGGATGAGGCGCTGATGATTTTGCCATCTGATATTTCAAAACGGATATTTTCGTATGTGAAGCCCTGCTCCTCAGACGGTGTGTTGTAGGAAATCACACCGTTTACAGAATCTCTTACAGGGGCAGTGTAAACCTCGCCGTCGGGAATATTCATCTCTCCTGCACATTTGATTGCAGGGATATCTTTGATTGAAAATGTCAGATCTGTTCCGGGTCCTTTGATATGAACTCTGTCAGTTCTGTTCATAAGCTCCACGAGATTATCCATTGCCTCTCCCATTTTTGCATAGTCAAGAGTGCATACATCAAAATAGAAATCCTCAAAGCTTTCAAGGCTGGTGCCTGCAAGCTGCGCCATAGATTCGTTAGGGTATCTCAGAACAACCCATTTTGTCTCGTTTACTCTGTAATCAAGCACCGGCTGTGTTTTTCTGTAGTACATATTTAGCTTGTCTGCCGGGACATCGGCAAGTTCTGATGTGTTGCTGCCAGCTCTTATTGCGATATAGCAGTCCATACCCTTCATCTGCACAAGCTGGCATTCGCTCAGGAAATCAAGCTGCTCGGCTGAGGCGCCCAGCAGAATTTCTCTGGTTACGGAAGAATCTCTCATTTCCACATAGGGCATACCGCCTCTGGCATAAATGTTTCTGATAAGCTGCTTTACCAGCGGTTTGCAGCATTCGCCCTCGTAATTTATTAAAACCTTTTCGTTTTTCTGTACGTTGCAGGAGTAGTTTACAAGTACATCTGCAAGCTGTTTTACTCTTAAATCCATTAAAAACCTCCTGTTGCTGTAATGTTACCTATAGTATACACGCAAAACAGAAAAAATAACAGTGTGAATTGTCTGAAGCAGATGGTATAATAGTTCTGCTATTGAAATTCAGCGCAGCCTTTTTGCCCCAAGCTATGCTTGACAAGGCAAGCAGTAGAGTCTTTGCATGACACCTGCCGCAATTTGTTTGCACAAATTGGGCTAGGGCTTCAAACGGACAGCAATAGGCAAAGCCAGCTGGAGCGCAGCGTTGCTGTAAGGTAAGAACCATTGAAATACGCTCGACATAGCTCGCGTATTACAATGTAGTTGACAGCGATTGGCCGTCAGGACAGAGCTGATTAAACACACATGCCATCTTATAAATATCATTATGGTATAATATCTGTACATATAAAGTAATATACGAGGTGCCGGATGAAAAACTATTTCATAATCAATCCCAATGCAGGAAGAAAACGCAGAAAAGCAGCACTGCTTGGCCGCATAGAGCAGGCGGCTGCACAGACAGGCCTTGAATGCGAGGTCTATTTTACCAGAAGCATGAGTGACGGTGAAAACTTTGTGAGGAAAATATGCAGAGAAAACCCCGATAAGGTTTTCAGGTTCTTTGGCTGCGGCGGTGACGGTACACTCAATGAAGTTGTAAACGGGATATACGGCTTTGACAATGCGGTGGCAGGAAATGTGCCTCTTGGTACGGGCAATGATTTTGCAAGAGCATTCGGGCCTCTCAAAAGATTTGCCGACATAAAAGCGCAGCTTCTTGGCAGCATCAGAGAGGTTGACCTTATCAGATGTACATATGAATTTAACGGCAGGCATA
Organism: Christensenellaceae bacterium Phil1; assembly: GCA_963648745.1. GTDB lineage: Bacteria > Bacillota > Clostridia > Peptostreptococcales > Anaerovoracaceae > UMGS973. Next base: position 8,288 of record CAVJEY010000073.1, on the reverse strand, counting down.
TTGTAAGATACTGCGACAACATGATAAACATAGGCTTTGACAGCAATGTGGTTGCAAAAGCAGCCGAAATACGCAGGGGCGGAGTTGTTACAGGCTCTGCGGCATATCTGCTGGGAGTGGGTATAATTCTTATCGAAAAAAAAGGAGCAGATCTCAGGATAGAGCTGGATAACGGCTATGTGCATGACGGACCGCTGCTGCTTACGGCTGCGGCCAACGGCAGATACTGCGGCGGAGGGGTTCAGAGCTCGCCGGAGTCTCTGGTGGATGACGGAATTATTGAGGTCAGTATTATCAAAGAGGTTTCAAGGTCGAAATTCGTATCGCTTTACCCAAGCTATTCAAAAGGCAATCATATTGAAAGCCTTACGGCAGAGGGAATACTTGACTACCACAGGGTCAGACGACTTAAAATAACGTCAAATACCGGAACAATGAAGGTTTCAAACGACGGTGAGATAATGTCACCGCATTCTCTGGAACTTGAGGTTGTACCTGAGGCAATTAGATTTTCAGTGCCTTCCGGCATATGACAATAAAAGCACAGAGGCGGGAAATCCCACCTCTATATTTTTCGCTATTTTTCAAGCTCTGCAAGATATGCTGCCGCTTCATCAATATCTTCTTCCGCAAACACTTTGAAGCCTGCATTTCTCAGATACTCGACAGCAAGCCCCTGTCCGGGTATTTTTGTATCTGTAAAAGTACCGTCATAAATGAATTTGCTTCCGCAGGACGGGCTGTCCTGTTTCATAATACAGAAAACAACATTGTTCTCTTTTGCCAGTCTTAACGCCTCCTCTGCCCCTTTGGTGTACTCGGCAGTAACATCAGGTCCTGTGCAGGCTATAACTTTGTCTCCGACTCTCTGGGAGTCAGGTCTTGGAGTTGGAAGTCCTCCGAATACTTCGGGACAGATTGGAACAAGACGTCCTTCTTCTTTCCATTTCAGGTAGATGGGATTTGTTTCTGTGCAGTCACCGGCATCGTATCTTACTGTTCTGCCGCCGTAAAGACACTCGCTTGTAAGGATTTTTTTCATATGACACACCTCCGTCAATATTTCTTTGGTCTAAATATATCATACAATTGCGCAATTGACAAATACGGCAAAGCAGTGATAAGCTGTAGTAATGAAGCGCAGGAGAAACAGGTAATATGAAAACAAAACTTATATATATAACAGTTGCAGCAATAATTATGACTTTGTGCAGCAGCGGAGCTGTTTTTGCACAGGAGCAGACCTTAGATACAGCTTTGGACGCTGTTCAGACGGAGATTGCAGATGAATCAGAGGGTGCTGCGGCAGATGAGCAGCCTGTCGAGGTGATTGCTCCTCCGGCTGCACCCAAGGGTCTTAAAGCCAGGGTTAAGACGATTTCAAACAATATCAGATTAAGCTGGAAAAAGGTAAAAGGCTGTGACGGCTACAGAGTATACAGATACAGCAAGGCCAAGGGCAGATACATACTCAAAAAAACCATCAAAGGCAGCAGGACATACTATACGGACAAAAATCTCAAATCACGCACAACCTACAGATACAGGGTATGCGCATACAAACTGCAGGGCAATAATAAAATAGAGAGTAAGCCTTCAAAAACAGTAAAAAAGAAAACCTACAAGACGTACAGGGGCATAGCTCTTGCCAGGCCTCTTAAAAAACTTTCGACAGTTTCCTCATACGGCTGGCGGTGGGGCAGAATGCATCACGGCAATGATTACAGAGCTTCACACGGCACCGGCATATATGCTGCGGCAGACGGTACCGTAATAGAATCACACGGTTCAATCAACACCATGGGCACTATGGTTAAAATCAGACACAGCGGAGGGATTACCACCACATACGGTCATATGAGCAGCAGGTGTGTCAAAAAAGGTCAAAAGGTAAAAGCAGGTGACAAAATAGGCAGAGTGGGGGCTACAGGAAACGCCATGTGCGCTCATCTGCATTTTGAAGTCAGAATAAACGGCAAGGCGTGCAATCCAAAGAAATTTTACTGACAAACCGGCAGTCATCGCGGTATCTGCGGTGCCTGCCTTAAAACTATACAGGGATATTAACGGGAGGAATTATTATGAGCTCCGGATTCAATCTGAAATCAGAGTTAAAAATACTGGCATTCGGTCTGCTGGGGTCGCTTATTATGGCGGTGAACATCAAAAGCTTTGTGCATACGGGAGGTCTTTATCCCGGAGGTTTCAACGGAGTCACTCTTCTGATACAGACCGTGGCTGACAGGTACTTTGGAATAGCTCTGCCTTTTTCGCCTGTAAGCCTTGCGCTCAATGCAGTACCGGCAGTTATAAGTTTCAGGGTCATAGGCAAAAGATTCACACTTAATACAGTCCTTATTATCGTTGCGACAAGCCTGCTTACAGATATTGTACCGTCAATACCCATTACTCAGGATATACTGCTCATAAGCGTATTCGGAGGGATTGTAAACGGCGTGGCAGTGAGCCTGTGTCTTATGGGAGGCACTTCAACAGGCGGTACGGATTTCATCGCGGTGTATTTCCTCGAAAAGAAAAACAAAGATGTCTGGAATTATATACTGATGGGAAATGCTGCGGTTCTTGCAATAGCAGGCATACTGTTTGGCTGGGACAAGGCACTTTACTCAATCATATTCCAGTTTGCATCGACAGAGATGATAAGGGTGCTGTATCAGGCTCACAACAAGGTGACTTTGTTTGTTGTTACTGACTGTCCTGAGGAGATTTATCATGTGATACTCGAAAAAACCCACCACAGCGCTACGGAAATCTCCGCAACAGGGATGTATTCAAATTCCGACAGAGCAATGCTTTACTGTGTGGTGTCAAGCACCGAGGCAAAGATAGTAATGCGCTGTGTTATGGAGACGGATCCCAAGGCATTTGTAAATGTAGTCAGGACAGAGATGTTCATGGGCAGATTTCACAGGCCTCAGAATTACTGAGCCGTGGATAATACAAAAGTGCTAGACATAAGAAAATATATATACTCCAATTGCCCGCAATTGTCGCAAAAGTATGGATTTTTGTCTGCGATTGTAGTATGATATAAAAAGTATTTTTGTATATTGCATATTTTTAGAAAGGAAGGTCTCACAATAATGAGTCGAAAACATTTACACAGCATTCATGTGAGTCATTACAAGAACACTGCCGGCAGTGCAACCGAAGTAATGCCTGTGCCTGATGTTGTCAAAATATCCATGTCTCAGCACATTGGAGCACCATGCAAGCCTCTGGTGAGCAAGGGCGATTATGTCAAGGTCGGTCAGCTCATCGGAGATGTAGATGCTTTTGTAAGTGCCCCTATCTATTCAAGTGTTTCAGGGACTGTGGCAGGTATCGAAGAACAGAGATCGGCTATGGGAGGAACAGAAACTCTTGTTGTAATCGAAACAGACGGCAAACAGGAGCCTTATGAGGGAATCAAAGTACCTGAGGCCAGGGATCTGCCTGAATTCATCAAGGCAATCAGAGACAGCGGTCTTGTCGGTCTCGGCGGTGCATCATTTCCTACACATATCAAATTCAACCCCAAGAATATCGATGATGTTCATACACTTATCGTCAATGCGGCGGAGTGCGAGCCGTTTATTACCTCTGACCACAGAACCATGCTTGAGGATACGGAAGATCTTATTTCCGGCTGTCAGCTGGTTATGAAATATATAGGTCTTGATGAGGGCTATATCGGCATCGAAGAAAACAAACCCGATGCTATCGAGCATATTGACAAAGTGCTTGCCTCAAAAGGTATCACCAATATTCATACCTTCAGACTGCAGGCAAGATACCCCAAGGGAGCCGAAAGAGTTCTTGTATATGAGATTACAGGCAAGACAATGAAAGCAGGAGTGCTTCCTGCAGACCTCGGCGTTATCCTGTCAAATGTCACCACAATAGCATTTGTAGGCAAATATTTCAGAACAGGTATGCCTCTTGTTTCAAAGAGAATTACCGTAGACGGAGATGCAGTGGCGCAGCCGAAGAATGTAATGGTTCCTATCGGCGCCAGAATCTGTGATGTTATAGATTTCTGCGGAGGCTACAGTCAGGAGCCGAAAAAAATCCTGATGGGAGGGCCTATGATGGGCAGAGCCATAGTATCGGACGAAATGCCTGTTGTCAAAAACAACAATGCGATACTGGCCTTCTCCAAAGAAAAATCAGCAGTGAAAGAAGAAACCGCGTGCATCAACTGCGGCAGATGTCACAGAGCCTGTCCGTTCGGTCTGATACCTACGGCGCTGGCCAAGGCATATGAGGCCAAGGATGCACAGGCACTTTCGGATCTGCAGGTAATGCAGTGCATGGAATGCGGCAGCTGCTCATATGTATGCCCTGCAAGAAGACCTCTCAGCTTTATGAATAAGCTTGGAAAAGCAATAGTAAAGGAGGCTGGAATTAAGTAATGGACAAGAAAACATACAGTAATTTAACAGTTTCATCAGCGCCTCATATAGTATCCAAAACCGATACTTCCAGAATAATGCTGATGGTTCTGATTGCACTTGCTCCGTCATTTGCAATGAGTATATATGTATTCGGCGCAAGAGTCATAGCTCTTACACTGGTCTGCCTTGTGGCCTGTATGTTCTTTGAATGGGCATACAACAAGCTTATGAAAAGACCTCAGACCGTAGGCGATCTGAGTGCAGCGGTAACAGGCGTTCTGATTGCATTCAATGTGCCGTCAAGCCTGCCTTACTGGATTGCGGTAATAGGCTGCTTCGTAGCTATTGTCATAGTCAAGCAGCTTTACGGCGGCATAGGCAAAAACCTTGTAAACCCTGCTATCACAGCAAGAATCGTGCTGTTTATAGCGTTTGCAACCGAAATGACAACATGGCCTGTTCCTTTCACAGGAGCAGACGCAAAGACGGGAGCGACACCTCTTGGCATACTTGCAGAGGGCGGCGGAGAGCTTCCTTCAAATATGGATATGTTCATGGGCTACATAGGCGGTTCAATGGGTGAAGTAAGCGCACTTATGCTGCTTATCGGAGGACTGTTCCTGATCTGGAAAAAAGTCATAAGCCCTATAACTCCGGTATGCTTTATCGGAACCGTATTCGTATTTGCATTTATATACTATGCTGCAACAGGCGACGGAAACGCGCTTCATATGGCAGTGTTCCACGTACTTGCAGGCGGCGTTATGCTCGGTGCTTTCTTCATGGCGACCGACTATGTTACAACGCCGATACTTCCTATGGGCAAAGTTATATTCGGTATAGGCTGCGGCGTTATCACAATGCTGATAAGACTCTACGGCCAGTATCCTGAAGGAGTTTCATTCTCGATTCTGCTGATGAATGTTCTTACTCCTCTGATTGATAACTTCTGCCAGAAAAGATTGTATGGAGGTGCAAACAAAAATGAAAAGTAATAACTTCAAAGAATATATTGCACCTACGCTGGTTCTGGTTGTAATCTGCCTCGTAATAACAGGAGCGCTTGCGTATATCAACTCGATTACAGCCCCTATAATTGAACAGAATTCAATTAAGGCAGCAGACGAGGCGAGAGCTGAGCTTCTGCCTTCGGCAGAGTCGTTTACGGCTTATGACGGAGACCTGGTTGTACTTGAAGACGACAAGGTTTTCGTTACCGAATGCTATATTGCAGACAATGACACAGGTATGGTTGTCACAGTTAAATCCAAGTCCTTCGGCGGACTGCTTACCGAAATGATAGGCATAGACAAAGACGGCGCGATTACAGGAGTCAAGGTTACGGCGCACTCCGATACTCCGGGTCTTGGCACCAAGGCGCAGGATCCTGCTTATCTGGAGCAGTATGTGGGACTTGACAGCTACAGCGCATTTACAGCCAAAGACGATACAAATATAAATCATGTCAGCGGCGCCACAATATCATCAAATGCAGTGCATTACGGTGTATGCGCAGCGCTTGAACAATACAAAGAAGTGGGAGGTACTAACTAATGGAAAACAAAGTAAGTAAACTCGCCATACTGACTAAAGGCATAATCAGGGAAAACCCCGTACTGGTGCTCCTGCTCGGAACCTGTCCGACACTGGCAACCACAAGCTCGACACTGAACGGTCTTGGCATGGGCGTTTCCGCAATGATAGTATTAATCTGCTCTAACGTGGTAATTTCACTGCTTGCAAAAATTATCCCCGACAAAGTAAGGATACCTTGCTATATCGTTGTAATTGCAGGCTTTGTAACTGTCGTGCAGTTTTTACTGCAGGCGTTTGTACCGTCTCTTTATGATTCACTGGGACTGTTCATACCGCTTATAGTTGTAAACTGTATCATACTTGGAAGAGCCGAGATGTTTGCATCCAAAAACAACCCTCTTGATTCCGCTTTGGACGGCATCGGCATGGGTCTTGGATTCACACTGGCGCTTGGCGTTATGGGTGCCATCAGAGAAATCTTCGGTGCAGGAACAATCCTTGGATTTGCAATTCCTTGGGTCAGCGTGCACCCGATGCTTATAATTGCGCTGGCTCCGGGCGGATTCTTCGTATTCGCAGTTATGATTGCATTAATCAATCACTTCACCAAGGGCAAAGGCGTCAAAGGCAGCTTTGACTGCAGGGGCTGTGCAATGGCTTCCATCTGCCAGCAGGAAAAATGCATAGAGGCACTTGAGGAAGAAATAAAGAAAGGAGCTGAAGCATAATGTATTTCACTATATTAGTAGGTATTATCCTTGTGAACAACTATGTACTGGCTCAATTCCTTGGCATATGTCCGTTCCTTGGTGTATCCAAAAAACTTGATTCGGCAGTGGGCATGGGAGTTGCCGTTACATTTGTAATGGTACTTGCCACAGCTGCAACATGGCCTATCATGCAGCTTCTTAACAATCTGGGAATAGGCTATCTGCAGACAATAGTATTCATACTTATTATCGCAGCTCTTGTTCAGTTCGTGGAAATGGCTCTCAAAAAATTCATACCGTCGCTTCACAGAGCTCTCGGTGTGTATCTCCCCCTTATAACCACAAACTGCGCAGTGCTTGGCGTATGTATTTCAAATATTGATGAAGGCTACAATTACGCTCAGGCATTAGTAAACTCTGCCGGAGCGGGAATCGGATTCCTGCTTGCAATGGTTCTTTTCTCAGGAATGAGAATGAAGCTTGAAGGCAATGATGCTATCCCTAAGGCTTTTCAGGGCGTGCCTATCACGCTGGTTACAGCGGCATTCCTGTCACTTGCTTTTATGGGATTTGGCGGTCTGGTAGGATAAGGAGGCGAAAGATATGAATATTTTAATTCCTGTAGTACTGGTTGTTGCAATCGGTTTTGTGGCAGCTGTTATCCTGACTGTTGCATCAAAAGTTTTCTATGTGCCGGTTGATGAAACCGTTGCAAATTTAAGAAATGAGCTTCCGGGCGCCAACTGCGGAGCCTGCGGCTTTGCCGGCTGTGACGATTATGCTGCGGCACTTGGCGGCGATTCAAGTATAGGTACGGCAAAATGTCCCGTAGGCGGCGCTGACCTTGCAGTCAGACTGGCAGAGGTTCTTGGAGTTGAGGCAGAAACAGCAGAGCCTGTGGTTGCAGTGGTAATGTGCAACGGCAACACAGGAGCGGCAAAGAGTCTGATGGAATATCAGGGACATTCAACATGCAAGGCTGCAAAACAGATGTTTGGCGGTGTCAATGTATGTTCACATGGCTGTCTGGGCTTTGGTGACTGTGAAGCTGTATGCGCCTATGGCGCAATCAGCGTATGCGACGGCGTTGCGGTTGTAAACAGAAACCTCTGCGTGGGATGCGGTATGTGCGAAAAAGTATGCCCTAACCATGTTATAAGGATTGCTCCGGCAAAGAACAAGGTTATCGTTCACTGCAGCTCTACAGATCCGGGTGCCAAGACAAGAAAAGCCTGCACAAACGGATGCATAGGCTGCAAAAAATGCGAAAAGGTCTGCAAATTTGAAGCAGTTACGGTTGAGAACAATCTGGCTGCAATAGACCCTGAAAAATGCAAAAACTGCGGACTTTGCGCCAAAGAGTGCCCTACAGGTGCTATCATTAACCTGAGAGCAAAGAGAAAGCCTGCAGAGGCATAACAGAATCATAACCTGATTAAAAATCAAAAAGGCAGTCTGCGGGCTGTCTTTTGTTTTGGAATAAGCAGCAATTAACAGGGACAGAGAGGAGTTTTTTTGGCTGTAGAGTCAATTTTGTTGAAAAACTGCTTGAAATGCTGTTTGAAACATAGTATAATATTTGATGTTCGCTGGGTGTAAGCCCGTAAGCTCAGATAGAAGTTGAGAACTATCAGGGAACCGGCAG
>CAVJEY010000072.1:0-10594 GCA_963648745.1 Christensenellaceae bacterium Phil1 | reverse complement strand
GGGCTTTCAATGCGCTTCTCAAAACCCTTGAGGAGCCGCCCGAATATGTTATGTTTATTTTAGCGACCACAGAGCCCCAAAAACTTCCGGCAACCATACTCTCAAGATGTATGAGGCTGGATTTTCGCAGGGTTTCCGAAAACCTGCTGAGACAGGGTATGCGCAGCATATGCGAGGACAAGGGCATACAGGTAAGCGATGCGGCTCTCGGCCTTATTGCAGCCAATGCGGACGGCTCTGTCAGAGACGGACTCAGCATACTTGATCAGTGCCTTGCATCAGGCAGGGACACATTAGACAGAGAAGACGTGCTTGAATTTCTGGGAACATCCTCTGAAGAAGTGTTTATAGAGCTTACACATAGCGTTGCGGTTCACAACATTGCACAGGCGCTGCTGATTTTAGAACAGATTATGTCGGAAGGCAAGGAAATCAGACAGTTCATGAAAGACTGGCTGGCTCATTACAGAGCGCTGCTGATTTCAAAGTTCGTATCATCACCTGAGGATATGCTCAATATGTCGGCAGAGAACATAAACAGGATTAAAGAGCAGAGTCAGACTCTTGAGCTTTCAGAGATAGACAGGGCGATAATAGAGCTGTCAAAGACCATAGCCGATGCCAAATGGTCAACGCAGCCAAGAGTGCTGCTTGAACTTTGCATCGTAAGACTTGCCTCGGTGCATGAGGAGCAGCAGAGTATATATCAGCCGCAGGCAAAGCCTGAGATACCCGCAGCGGCAAAGCCGGCTGAGCCGGCTTTGCCGGTTAAGCAGACAAATACTGCATCACAGCAGGCTTCACAGCCTTCTGCGGATTATGATATGATATGGAGAGCCGTTGTAGAGGCGGCAAGCAGCAGACAGGGCAGCTTCAACCTGCTGAGATCAGGCTCCAGACTGACAGATATATCAGACGGTGTATTTACCGTGGCTGCCGGCAGTGATTTCATCAGAAAGCTTATACAGGACAGCAGCGGTATGTTCATCGAGCTTATGGAAAAACAGACGGGACAGAAACTGTCGCTTGAATGCACGCTGGGCGGCAGAGGCAAAAAACACGAAACGGATATAAACAGCGTAGTAAAGGAAGCCGAAGACAAATTAGGGCTTAATATAGAAATAGAATAAACGGGAGGATTACTATGGGTAAAGGAATGAAAGCAGGCAAAAGACCAAAAGCTCCGGGCGCAGGCAATATGCAGGCACAGATGGCGCAGATGCAGGCTGTGCAGCGCAAAATGAATGAGATGCAGGACGAAATAGATAAAATGGAAACAACAGCTACTGCCGGAGGCGGAGCTGTAACGGTTACAGTATGCGGAGCCAAGCAGATAACAAACATCGAAATCAAGCCTGATGTAATAGATCCGGACGATGCTGAGATGCTTCAGGATCTTGTTATGGCTGCAACGAATGAAGCCCTGAGGCAGATGGAAGAAATTGCGGCAGCCGAAATGAACAAGCTTACGGGAAGCCTTGGACTTCCTCCGGGACTTTTGTAATGAAAACATATGCAAAACCGCTGTCAAAGCTGATAAACGAGCTGTCAAAGCTTCCCGGAATAGGAGGCAAAACAGCGCAGAGGCTGGCCTTTCACATACTGTCTGTTGATGAGGAGCAGGCTATGAGCCTTTCGCAGGCCATAGTTAATGCCAGAGAGCAGATGAAATACTGTTCTGTATGCGGCAATCTTACGGATCAGGATCCCTGCAGCATATGTTCCGATCCGTCGAGGGCGCAGGACATAATATGTGTTGTCGAAAGCCCCAGAGATGTGTTTGCAATGGAGCGTATCAGAGAGTTTAACGGACTTTATCATGTGCTTCACGGTGCAATATCTCCGATGGACGGCATAGGCCCTGAGGACATCAATCTCAAATCACTTATCATCAGACTTCAGCAAAACGATGTCAGAGAGGTTGTGCTTGCCACCAATCCCAACATAGAGGGGGAAGCTACAGCTATGTATATCGCCAGACTTATCAAACCGTCCGGCATCAAAGTTTCAAGAATTGCTCACGGTATTCCGGTCGGAGGAGATCTGGAATATGCCGATGAGATAACACTTCTCAAAGCCCTTGAGGGCAGGAGAGAACTATAGGCGCATACCTTTTTTCTTTGCAAGATTAAGAAGATATGTGTATTTTGCCTCTGCCGCGAGTATGCTGTAGGAAGCATAGTCCACTGCGGCAGAGTCGCTTAGCTGATTAAAACTGCACTGAGCCTGCTCAAGATCAGAGTAGGCTTTTTCTATTGAATCAAACAGCAGTATTTTTTCATCAGCAGGGTAAAACCGGCTGTTCAGAAAAGATCTGTTTACGGCGGCAAGCCTGCTTCTGAGCATACCTGCAGTGCTGATTATTCTTTCCTTTGAAGTCATAAACTCATACCTCGCATCAAACTATTTAATTCTATTTTAGTCACAGCCGGAATATTTTATACAGGCAGTACATTAAAAGGAGAGAAATTATGGCAATAAGTCAGCAGCTGCTTATACTTTCTGTTATTGCAGCCATAGTGATTATAATTGACTGCGGCAGAGCCTCCGCAAAGTTTATAGCATCATCGGCTCTGGGCGTTGCAGGGCTTGCAGCGCTTCATTTTACGGCGTTTGCGGTGCCGCTTAATGCAGTTACCATAGGGATTTCGGCTGTTTTAGGGCTGCCGGGGGTCGGTGCGCTTATATTTGTATTTGACAAAATAGGGTAAAATAATTATTAATTTGACCGGAAAAGTCAATATTCTTGCTCACTTGCGTGTATTTTCTGAAAATCATTGAGGTTTTTGAATTAAAGTGTATAATATTCGTGTGATTATATTTATGTTATTTTATGTTTAAGGAGGAAATGTAGCGTGAGTGAACAAGTAAAAACTCATGCTGTTGAAGTTGAAGAGCATGGTTTGAAAAAACATGACATCAAAGTTTCAACAGTAGTATTTATGATTTTCTGCCTGGTAGCTGCAGGCTGTTACGGTATCGAAGAGATGCTGCCTTCATGCGGCCCGGGACTGACAATCATCATGTTATGCGTGCTTCCGTTTGTATGGGGACTTCCGTTTGGTCTTGTTGCATCCGAGCTCGGTTCGGTAAGACCGCAGGAGGGTGGCTATTACAAATGGGTACAGGAAGCTCTGGGAGAATTCTGGGGATTCCAGGCAGGCTGGTGGAGAACTATTTCCATCTATATTGACAATACTTCATATGTAATCCTTGCCGGAAGCTATGCGGCATCCGCATGGGACGTATCTGTTATGGGTGAATTTGCCATCAAGTTTGCAATGATAGCCATATTCACAATAATCAATATCCGCGGAGTCAAGGATGTAGGTATTGTAAGTACTATTCTTTCAATTCTCGTAATGGTAGCCTTTGGTATGGTTGCAGTATGCGGATTCTTAAACTGGGGCGGAGATGCAGAGACTGCATCAACAATCTCATTCCAGCTTACACCTGAGCCTGCAGAGGGCATAGGCGACTGGTTCTTCTACATTGCCGGCGGTATTTCGGTTGGTATGTGGATGTACTCAGGATATGAATCAATGTCAACCATAGCCGGTGAGGTTGCAAATCCGCAGGTAATCCCTAAGGGAACACTTCTTACAGTTCCTATTATCATGGCATCATATATCCTGCCTACAATCGCGGGCGTAGGCTCACTGGGCCAGTGGGAAAACTGGGGAACAGATGGCGACTGCGTAGGCTATGCAGATGTTGCATCTCATTTCTGGGGTCCTGCAATGGGCATATTCTTCGTTCTGGTTGCAATCCTTGCGCAGTGTTCGATTTACAACACATACATAGCATCAGGTTCAAGAGGCTTCTTCTCACTTGCAGATGACCATCTTGCACCACCTGTAATGGTTAAATGCGACAAGAAATTCGGCGTACCTTATGTATCAGTATTATCAGTAGGTATATTCAACCTGGTATTCTGCATGTTCCCGTTCGGATTCATCATCATACTTGACGTATCGCTGCTGATAGCATCATATGCCATGGTATACATCTCAGCTATGATACTGAGAAAAAGAATACCCGCAGAAGAATATGTATTCAAGATTCCGGGAGGCTACGGATTCCTTTGCCTGATATGCATAGTTCCTATGTGTGTGGCATTGCTTGCATACTTCATCAACGGTTCAGACTACTATCTGGGCGGTATGGTAGGTATCCTTTCAGGTCCGGTGCTTTACTTCATCTGGAGAAGAAAATACGGCGGACTTACCGCCAAGGATCCTGTAAGATTCCCTAAAAACGAAAAAACAGGCCTTGCGGTTGGAGATACCAAGAAAATGGCATTCCTGTTCATGCTGATGACAATTATGAATCTCATCGCACTGTTCTTTGAACCTTGGTATGAAGGCTGGGGCACAGAAGACGCATGGGAAGCAGGCGACTATTTCGACGGTCTGCTTGAAAACGCAGATGTAAACGCAATAGTAGGTACAATTCAGACAGGACTTTACATACTGACAGCTGTATGCGCAATACTTATGATAATATTCTTCTTCGTATACAGAAAAGTAGAGCCTAAAAAAACAAAATAAATAGTAATCATACAGGCGGCTTCTGAAGCCGCCTGTTTACTGTAACGCAGGAAATATCATTTATGTATATTTCAAAGAAATCACATTGAGAGTTATCGCACTCTGCGTGTGATATGCTGAAACCGGCGTAAAGTTCTAAAACTTGCTGCCGGAGGATACTTTTCTTGTCATACATTTTGTGGAAAAACAGTAATCAGTGTATTTTTTTTTGCACAAAATCTGTAAAACGTTGAAAACACTAAAGTTTCTAACTAAAGTACCATAAATTTTTATACAAAAAGTGTTGTTTGTAAAGCAAATTTTATGTAGAATGTAGGTTATGAAATAATGTTAAGTTATAGGAGGATTCAATGGGCACAATATTTTTTCTAATTCTATTCCCACTATTGGTTGCCTTAGTTCTTCTGATCGTTAAAGCTGATAAGGCAAGAGACACAGTTGTTATTGCAGCTTCAGTAATCATAGCTGCAGTATCAGTTTACTGTGCCGCAACTTATCTTGGTGACGGTACAACTTACTTTGATTTTTCAAGTGAGATTGTAAACTACATCATGATGATAATAGAGTGCGGCGTGGCAGTTGTCATTACAATACTTGCATTCAGGTACAAAAAGTATCTTGCTGCGGTATTTGCTCTTATTCAGACACCTTTAATGGTCTGGTTTGAACTGACAACCGGACATGGCATTGAAGTTGAACACAATGCTTATGTGGATGAACTTTCACTGATAATGATTTTAATCATTGGAATTATCGGTACTCTTATCTGCGTATACGCAATGGGTTACATGAAAGACTTCCAGCATCACCAGCCTGCAGGCTCCAAAGACAGAAGACCGTGGTTCTTCTTCCTGCTGTTCCTGTTCCTGGCTGCAATGTTCGGTCTTGTAACATCAAACAATCTGATCTGGATGTATTTCTTCTGGGAGATCACATCACTATGTTCATTCTTCCTGATAGGCTTCACAAAGACAAAAGAAGCAATCAGAAATTCATTCAGAGCTTTAATAATGAACCTGCTTGGCGGACTGGGATTCTGTCTTGCAATCATTATCTTAGGCTACGGCTGGGATGAATCAATCAGAACTCTGCAGCTTTCAGACCTTATCCTTTACGGTGAGGCAGGCTACGGAGTAATTCCTGCGCTTATGATCCCTGTAGGGCTTCTTGCATTTGCAGGCATCACAAAAGCGGCTCAGATGCCGTTCAACAGCTGGCTTCTTGGCGCCATGGTCGCACCTACGCCTACATCGGCACTGCTTCACTCCTCAACAATGGTTAAGGCGGGAGTATTCCTGATTCTGAAGCTTGCTCCTTGTCTTGGATGGGGAAATGCAGAATACGGTATGGTTAACTATGCCGGAATCATGGTAATGGCAGTAGGAGGCATCACCTTCCTGCTTGCGTCGTTTGCGGCAATTTCGCAGTCCAATGCCAAGAGAGTTCTTGCTTATTCAACTATAGCAAACTTAGGACTTATAGTTGTATGCGGAGGCATCGGCACAACTGCTGCGGTATGGGCAGGCATTATGCTTATAATATTCCATGCTGTTACTAAATCCCTTCTGTTTCTGTGCGTTGGTACGGCAGAACACAACATCGGTTCAAGAAACATCGAGGATATGGACGGAATGTTCGACAGAATGCCAAGACTTGCAGCATGCATGATGATTGGTATTTCAGCTATGTTCCTTGCTCCTCTGGGTATGCTTGTTTCAAAATGGGCAGCACTGGATGCATTCATCGAAACAGGAAACGTATTTATGAGCGTATTCCTTGTAGCTGTATTATGCTTCGGAAGCGCCACAACGGTATTCTACTGGGTTAAATGGCTCGGCAAGCTTTCCGCGGTTGTTGCAGGCACCGAGAACATAGAGGGCGCAGTGCACAAATCAGAAAAATTCGTACATACGCTTCTGGTTGTTCTTGTACTCGTTACATGCCTGGGCTTCCCTGTGATTTCATCAGCAGTGGTTGTTCCTTATCTCGGAGCTGATATGGCGGCATTATCCTCAGGCAATATGATGATTATGTGCATCATGCTTGCGGTTATAATCCTTATAACAATACTGTTCTTCGGAAACACAAAGAAAAAAATCGTTCCTATATACCTTGCAGGTGTTAACCAGGGAGACAATCTGACATTCAGAAACTCTTTCCAGGGACCGACCGTTATGTCATTAAAGAACTGGTATATGGAAAAATATTTCGGTGAAAACAAAATGAACTGGATCGGATGTATTGCGGCAGCAGCTACAATCGCAGTCGTTCTTGTGATATTTGCAGGATATGTGATAGGAGGTGCAATATAATGGTTAAGATGATAATATTTATCGTGGCATATATCGTACTTGCACCTTTTGTAGGCGGATTCCTTGCAGGTCTTGACAGAATCATAAGTGCAAGAATGCAGGGCAGAGTAGGTCCTCCCGTATTACAGCCGTTTTATGATGTACTCAAACTGTTTGAAAAAGAAAAAATCACAGTTAACAAGGTACAGGACTTCTACGTTGGCTGCTTCCTGCTTTTCGTGGTTGTTACAGGCTGCTTCTTCTTCGCAGGCGGAGATCTGCTGCTGGTACTGTTTACGCTTACAACAGCAAGCGCATTCCTGATTATAGCAGCTTACTCCTCAAACTCGCCTTATGCGCAGCTTGGTGCGGAGAGAGAACTGCTTCAGACAATGGCTTATGAGCCTATGGTGCTTCTGACTGCAGTTGCGTTTTATGTATTTACAGGCAGCTTCAAGGTTTCTGATATTATGAACTCAGAATCAATGGGCATACTTCCGATGCTGGGAATATTCATCGGATTCATGTACATTCTGACTATCAAATTCAGAAAAGCTCCATTTGATTTAAGTATGTCACACCATGCGCATCAGGAACTGGTTGCAGGTCTTAAAACCGAG
Organism: Christensenellaceae bacterium Phil1; assembly: GCA_963648745.1. GTDB lineage: Bacteria > Bacillota > Clostridia > Peptostreptococcales > Anaerovoracaceae > UMGS973. Next base: position 3,133 of record CAVJEY010000072.1, on the reverse strand, counting down.
TTTTCGGGAACGACACTTGCAATGCTTGAGGTTGCGCACTGGTATGAAAACATATTCCTGCTGGGATTTATATTCCTGTTCTTCCAGAACGGAAGCGCAGCAGGCGTTATAATCGGTATAGTAGTTGCAATAATTGCTTTCTTCTTTGAAACTTTCGTTGGAAACAGTTTTGCAAGAATGAAGTGGCAGGTGGCCTTCAAGTCAGCGTGGATAGTAGCGGCTGTACTTGGAATCATCAACCTGTTCCTTCTGTATTTTGTATAAGGGAGGTGTAAGAGAATGTCATATGTAACAAAATCACCTTGGATTATCCACTATGATGGATCAAGCTGCAATGGCTGCGATATCGAAGTTCTCGCCTGTCTTACACCGATGTACGACGTAGAAAGATTCGGTATTATCAATACCGGTAATCCTAAACATGCGGATATATTCCTTGTAACAGGTTCAGTAAACGAACAGAACAAGGACGTTGTCAGGCAGATTTACGAACAGATGCCTGAACCTAAGGTTGTGGTTGCGGTAGGTATCTGCGCATGCTCGGCAGGCGTATTTGCCGAATGCTACAATGTGCAGGGCGGAGTTGACAAGGTTATACCTGTTGACGTATATGTTCCGGGCTGTGCGGCAAGACCTGAGGCTATAATTGACGGTGTTGTCAAAGGCCTTGGAGTTTTAGCCGAAAAAAGAGAGGCCATGAAAAACGCGCCTGTAGAGGCTCCGGCAGCTGAGGAACCTGCAGCAGCAGCAGAAGAAGAAAAGGAGGAAGCATAAATGAGTGAAATCAAAAGTGTATTTGTACCGGTTGAAGCTTCCGAACTTTTAGCAGAAGTAAGAAGCATGAAGGCTGATGGATACAGACTGGGTCAGGCCTGCGCCACAAAATGCAGGGACGGACATATCGAGGTTCTTTATTCATTTGATAAAGACTATTCATTAACCAATTTAAAAGTTATGGTTCCAGAAAATATGGAGCTGCAGAGCATAACAGGAGAAATATGGAGTGCGTTTATTTACGAAAACGAAATGCACGACCTGTTCGGTATCACATTCAAAAATCTTGAACTGGACTATCAGGGCAATTTCTTCAGAGTTGCACAGAAGACTCCTTGGAACACAGAAGGCTAAGAAAGGAAGGTAGACATTATGGGTAAAAGAACTATTATTCCTTTCGGACCACAGCATCCCGTATTACCGGAACCCATTCATCTTGACCTTGTAGTTGAAGATGAGACAGTTGTTGAAGCAATCCCTTCGATAGGATTTATTCACAGAGGTCTGGAAAAGCTGGTGGAAAAAAAGGAATATACCGAAATGGTATATGTAATCGAAAGAATTTGCGGAATATGCAGCTTCGGTCATGGCTGGGGATACTGCGCGGCAGTTGAAGGAGCTATGGGAATTGAAATTCCCGAAAGAGCGGCATATCTCAGAACTATATGGCATGAAATGAGCAGAGTGCACAGCCATCTGCTGTGGCTTGGACTTCTGGCGGATGCTTTTGCGTTTGACAGTCTGTTCATGCACTGCTGGAAAATCAGAGAATCAGTACTTGACCTTCTCGAAAAAACAACAGGCGGCAGAGTAATATTCTCAGTATGCGTTCCCGGCGGAGTTAAAAAAGACATAGACGAAGCTACTCTCAAGGAGATAGTTGACACATTAAACGGCGTCAAAGCTGAAATCAAAGAGCTTACAGATGTATTTATGGAAGACGTTTCCGTTAAAAACAGACTTTGCGGCGTAGGCGTTATCACCAGGGAAGAGGCTATCGAGCTTGGAGCCGTAGGCCCTGTTGCAAGAGGCTCCGGAGTTGTTCAGGACATGAGACTTGCAGGCGAAGGTGTTTATGACAAGCTTGGTTTTGAGCCTGTTGTCGAAGAAGGCGGAGACTGCTATGCAAGATGTATAGTAAGAATACGTGAATTATTCCAGTCAATCGAGCTTATCGAAAAAGCAGCTGAGCTTATCCCTGAGGGAGAATTAAGAGTTCCTGTCAAGGGTAAGAACGTTGACGGAGAATTTGTTACAAGACTGGAACAGCCTAGAGGCGAGGCATATTTCTATGCCAAGGGAGCAGGCACTAAATTCCTGGAGAGAATGAGAGTCAGAACTCCTACCAATATGAATATTCCGGCTTTACTTAAAATGCTGCAGGGCTGCGATATAGCCGATGTGCCTATGATGGTACTGACTATAGACCCTTGCATCAGCTGTACAGAAAGGTAGGTGGGTGAGAATGGCAACTTTTAAAATCGGTAAAGTGTTAATGAAGAGCTTATTCAAAAAACCTGCCACTAAAATGTACCCTGTAATTCCTAACGAGTTTCAGGAAAGAACCAGAGGTCAGGTTACTATTGAAAAAGAATCCTGTATATTATGCGGTATATGCGGACGCAAATGTCCGGCAAATGCTATTGCCGTAGACAGAGCCGCAGGCACATGGACTATCGAAAGAATGAGATGTATCCAGTGCGGCTGCTGCGTTGACGAGTGTCCTAAAAAATGTCTTGATATGGACAGACCGTATACAACACCTGATACAGCCAAGGCTGTTGATGTTGTCGATGTTCCTAAACAGGAAAAGAAACCGGCAGCACCTGCAGGCGAAACAGCACCATCAGACGGCGGACTCAAATGCGATAAGGACGTATGTGTATTCTGCGGCCTCTGTGCCAAGGTTTGCCCTTGTGATGCTCTTACGGTAAACAGAGCTGACAAGGTGTGGGAAGTATCGGATGCCTGCGTTAAATGCGGAGCATGCGTTGAAAAATGCCCTAAGAAGTGCCTGACACTGTAAAAGAATAAAACTATGAGAGATGTTCTGAAGCGAGCATCTCTTTTTTATGCTCATTGCTGAGGATATATAAATTCCCTGATAAATGTAATTTGTATAGTCAAAGAAAACCACTCTGATACAGTGACTGCAACGGGTACAGGGGATGGAGATGATGTGGGGAGCTAGAAAATAACGTGAACAAGGTGGCAAAACGATGTAAGTTTTGAATTGTTTTGGGATAATAAAAATATATTACTAAAAAATAACATAAAAAGTATTGACAGGTTATCTATGCAATGGTAATATATAACTATACAATATATGGCCGTATTATTATAAAATAACATTAATTAA
>CAVJEY010000071.1:0-10621 GCA_963648745.1 Christensenellaceae bacterium Phil1 | reverse complement strand
ATCAGACAAGATGGAAGGCCTTCTTGAAAAAGAAAAAAGCACTTATTCAGGTATCGATGCCAGATGCAATGGATTGGATAAAAAAATTTGTCCGCCCGTTGCTTGATGGAACGGAGAAAACAAAATGGAACCCTGAAAAAGGTATATGGGAATAATAGTACCTGAAACTGAAAGTGCTGTTACAAACACATAAAATTTTTAAGGAGTCGACAATCGGCTCTTTTGTTTTGTAAAAAATAATGAGGTGACTTAGAAAACTATTGATATTTAAAATGGCACTCAAGATGGCACCTAATATGGCACCCAAGGCATGGTAAATTAGAAATAGTGATTTAGATGAGAAAGATATCAATAAAAAATGTAAGAGAAGCGCTGATAAATTCCCTAATACGTCTCTATCTTTGATATATTCCCTTGTATCGATGACATTCACAGCGGTGTCTTGTGCCATGCGATAGCTGTCGCTATTGGCGGGAGAGTGCGAAGACAGAGCGGAAACAGCGGGCCGCAGAATGTGTTGTAAGGCATCATAGGGAACACCGGATTATTTATCATCAGTGAATTAACTGTGCGAATTGTCATATGCGGCGCGAACATCTTCTGGAAGCCCATCCGGCGTTAATGCCTTTGCGTTGTCTTCATTACCATCTTTCATAGCCTGAGAGTAATACCAGCACTTAAACTTAAGCATATCCAGCGTTTTGTGCAGTTGCCGTATTTCTGACTCCACACGTTCCTTTTGCTTTTGAATAAGCTCAAAGCGGTTGGAATAAGTGGCAGAACCTTCTGCGCACCATTCCATAAAGAGCTTAATATCTTTGATTTCAAGGCCGGATTTCTTAAGGCACTCAATCACTCTGAGAGCTTCAATTTCATTGTTGCTGAATTTGCGAATGCCGGATTCTCGTGTAAGCTGTGGGAAAAGTCCCTGCTTATCGTAATAGCGGAGCGTGGAAATGGGTAAATCAAACATCTCCGCTACCTGTCCAATCGTATACATGGAATACCTCCAAAATTATTTTCAAAAAAGTCTTGACCTAAAGTCAGGTTTAGGGGTTATTGTTAGTATAGCACATGAAACGGTGTGCTTCAAGACATGAAAACAGGGAGGAATATTTCGATGAACAAACCATATATTATTTGTCATATGATGACTGCAGTGGATGGTCGAATTGACTGTGCCATGACGGAACAACTGCCCGGTGTGCAGGAATATTACAGCACTTTGGATTCTCTTGACGCACCGACACGGGTCAGCGGGCGTGTTACTGCAGAGCTTGAAATGGCTCTGCCGGGAAAGTTTTCGGATAAGATTTGTGCGCCGCTTGCTAAAGAAGCATTTCATAAAGCTTTGAGTGCCGATGAATATGAAGTCGTGGCTGATACGCATGGTACATTGTGCTGGGAGGAACAGGCAGATGCACAGCGTCCGGTGCTTGTTTTGACCAGTGAAAATGTAAATCGGGAATATCTGGACTATCTGACGGAAAATCATGTTTCATGGATTGCCTGCGGCAAGGAGCATATTGATCTGAAACGTGCCTGTGAGATTCTTGCAGATGATTTTGGCATTGAGAGAATGGCAGTTGTCGGCGGTGGACATATCAATGCCGGATTTCTTGAAGCAGGACTTCTGGATGAAGTCAGCGTTCTTATCGGAGCAGGTGTTGACGGACGAGGCGGTATGAGTGCTGTATTTGACGGACTGCCTATGGACAGACCTGTTACATCACTGAAGCTTGAACAGGTTCAGTCGTTTGAGAGCGGTGCAGTCTGGATTCGCTACAGAGTTGGGTAAAATTTTTGGAGGTATTGTCATGAAATTTGAAAATAAGGATGTTTTTGAGCAGCACAATATGTTTGGTACAGGCGAGGCAAATACGGCGTATGCCCAGTATTTTATCGGTGATTCATTTCTGAATCCGCTTACAGATCCGAATAGCGGACTCTTTGCAGCTAATGTGACCTTTGAGCCGGGATGCCGCAATAACTGGCATATCCACCATGCAAAAAAAGGAGGCGGACAGCTGCTTATCTGTACTGCTGGAGAAGGATGGTGTCAGGAAGAGGGAAAGGACGCTGTCAGCCTGCATGAAGGAAGTGTTGTGATGATTCCTGCGGGTGTCAGGCACTGGCACGGAGCGAAACAGGACAGCTGGTTTTCTCACATCGCTGTTGAAGTGCCAGGAGAAGATTGCAGCAACGAGTGGTGCGAACCGGTGAGTGATGAGCAGTACAACAGCCTGAAAGAAGTGCTTCTGTGATAAACGAAAGAGCGGAGGAAGATTACATTATGGGAAAAATAGTTCAGACAGCAGGAAGAGATGCGCTCGGAGAGTTTGCTCCGGAGTTCGCACATTTCAATGATGATGTTCTTTTTGGTGAAAACTGGAACAATGAGGATATTGACCTGAAAACAAGGAGCATCATCACAGTGGTTGCCCTGATGGCACAGGGGATCACAGATTCATCTTTGAAATTTCATCTTCAGAACGCTAAGAATCATGGGGTGACGAAGAAGGAAATCGCAGCCATCGTCACGCATGTGGCGTTTTATGCAGGATGGCCGAAGGCCTGGGCTGTGTTTAATACTGCAAAAGAAGTATGGAGGTCGGAATGATATATGTTTCAGGAAACAAAGAAATTAAGTAATGGAGTGGAAATCCCGGTGCTGGCTCTTGGCACATGGTTTATTGATGATGACAGGGCAGCCGCTGCTGTAAAGGCTGCTGTACAGACAGGATACCGTCATATAGATACGGCACAGGCTTATGGAAATGAGCGTGGCGTGGGCGAAGGAATCCGCACCTGCGGCGTGTCGAGAGAGCATATTTTTGTTACATCAAAGGTTGCTGCGGAGTACAAGACCTATGATGAGGCAGCTGCAGGCATTGACAGGACCCTTGCTGACATGGGACTTGATTATCTTGATTTGATGCTCATTCACAGCCCGCAGCCCTGGGACAAAGTAAATCAGAGTGAAGATCGCTATATGGAGGGCAACCGCGCAGCATGGAGAGCACTGGAGGATGCTTATAAGGCCGGGAAGCTTCGTGCTATCGGTGTATCTAACTTCCTGCAGGAGGATGTTGAGAATCTGTGGGATGCGGCTGAAATCAGGCCTATGGTTAATCAGGTGCTTTGCCATATTACTAATTATCCTCTGGAGCTGATTGATTATTGTCAGAAGAAGGGCATAGTGATGGAGGCATATTCCCCGGTTGCTCACGGTGAGGCACTTAAAAATAAGGGGATTGCTGATATGGCTGAAAAGTATGGCGTTACAATTCCGCAGATATGCATCCGCTTTGACATTCAGCTTGGCATGATTGTTCTGCCAAAGACTGCAAATCCGGAGCATATGAAGACAAACGCAGATGTTGATTTTACGATCTCAGATGAGGACATGGAAATTCTGAAGCATCTGGAAAAAATCAAGGACTATGGTGAACACAGCTTTTTCCCGGTATTCGGAGGTAAGCTGTAAAAACTGAGAGCTTAAATGAGTATATATAAATACCTTGGTCATGGTGAATTTTTTTGATTTTTTAAATGTTAAGCGGTAATGAATATGCAGATAATTATTACGGTGATGCAGTGTGGTGTGCAGACAAACAGGGACAGAAATGTCTCACTGGGCAGGTACCTGCCCGGTGCGCGCACTTAGGCCGCCCGGTGTGAACCCTGGGCGATGGGAGATATTTATGCCAGCAGTTCAAAAAAAGTCGATTGCTATATATGTTGAAATATCAGTGTTTTTGGGGATTGCATAAAAAAACAGTGTTGTTTCGATGAATTTTTCATACAGATTGGCACGCACCTTGCTTTATATATTAGCAAAACGGAAACAAAAGGTTTCAAAGAAATTATAAACATATTATTTTAAGGAGGTGCATCATGAGGGAATATATGCCGTACGGACACGAACAGCCTTATATCAAAGCAGGTCCGTTCAAAATACGTTTTCCTTTCATCCATTATCGTTTCGAGATCGCAGATTACATACAGGGTCTTCTGATGTGTGCAGTCTGTCTGGGTGCTATCCCGCTTTTGCAGGAAAACCTCGGTATGCCGTTTGAAGTGGCACTTGCAATAGTTGTACTGAACGGTTTCTTATACACATGGCATACCTTTTTGGGAGACCCGGTGGTACCGGGCTGGATAACACCGGCAATTCCGCTTCTTGTTGCGTATTGTCTGACTTTCCCGGAAGGGCAGGCGCGTATGCAGGCGCTGTGTGCTTTTGAGATAACTCTGGGAGTGTTCTCAATAATTCTGGGTGTTACAGGTATCGCAGGCAAGCTTGTCAATATGATTCCGGCAGCAATCAAATCCGGTGTAATACTGGGAGCTGGAATATCGGCAATATACATGATATTCAATGATGAAACCAAATTCGCAGCAATGCCTTACACGACTACGATATGCCTGATAATAGCGTTCTATCTGCTGTTCTCTAACGGTTTCAAAAGACTCAGCACGAAGAACAAAGTGTTCGAGACTATCGCGAACTTAGGCATACTCCCGGCAGTGCTTATTGCAATAATTGTTGCTCCGCTTGTAGGCGAAACAGCATTCCCTACCATAGAATGGGGTTTCTCGCATCCGGACTTCAGAACACTGTGGACTGACTGGGTTCCATGGGGAGCAGTAGGCTGGCCGAGCATAGGTAAATTCATAAGCGCAATTCCTACAGTACTTGCAATATACATAGTTCTGTTCGGCGATGTTGTGCAGAGTAAATCACTGGTGCACGATGCGGATGTTACAAGACCTGATGAAAAAATAGATTACAACCCTAACAGAGCTCATCTGATATTCGGTATAAGAAATACTATCATGGGTATCATAGGTCCCGATATAACAATGTGCGGACCGCTCTGGGCAGCAATGCAGGTAGTTGTGTGTGAAAGATACAAAAAAGGCAAGGAGAGCATGGCGTCTCTGTTCGGAGGAGCTGCGTGCTTCAGATTCGGAACCTTTACAGGTTACTGGCTGATGCCTATAGTATCTATTGTTCAGCCAATCCTGTCAGTTGCACTGTCACTGACGCTGGTTGTGCAGGGATTCGTATCAGTGTACGTAGGAGTGCAGCAGGCTAAGAGCTTCAAGGATCTGGGTATCGCAGGTGTTATCGCAGGAGTACTTGTCATAAAGGGTTCCGCATGGGGTCTTGCAGTCGGCATAATAGCATGTCTCCTCTGCTATGGCAAAGACTTCTTCAAGGGCGACACTACATTCGGACATCTGTGGTCACCTGATGTAGAAGCGTTAATCAGTGAAGAATCCACCCTCGATGATGAGGAAGAGTCTGCAGAGATTGCTTAACTTTGAACAGGGTTTAATACTTTCTACATATAATTAAACATAACTTACTTTGAAAGAAAACAGGAAGCGCTGCGAGAAAAAGCTTCCTGTTTTCTGTGTGACGTTAAAAAGCCGAAGTTGCTTAGATATCGGCTATTTCATATTTCTGTATCTTGCGGTGCAGGGATCTTCTGCTTATGCCAAGCGCCAGTGCAGTTTTTGTCTTGTTGCCGTCATGATCCCGCAGTGATTTTATGATTACTTCCTTTTCACGGTCATCTATCGCACTGTTCAGCAGAGGTTCAGAACTGCCTGATGTCACATTCGTGCCGGATGCTGATACGGTTTGTCTGCCGTATGAAAGTATCTCCTGAGGCAGGCTGTCTGCATCTATCACATCGCTTTCGGTTATCACTACACATCGCTCTATGATGTTTTCAAGCTCACGTATGTTGCCGGGCCAGTTGTAATTCATCAGGTATTTCATTGCTTCAGGGCTCATTTGTTTTATGGTGCCGCCGGATATTCCTGCTGCGGAGCGCAGGAATGTGTTCACCAGACTGTCTATATCTTCCTTGCGCTCTCTCAGCGGAGGCAGGTTTATAGGAACTACATTCAGTCTGTAATACAGATCCTCACGGAACTCGCCATTTCGGACAGCTTCTTTGAGGTCTTTGTTGGTTGCAGCTATCACACGCACATCTACAGAGACAGGCCTGATACCTCCCAGCCGTTCAAAGGTTCTTTCCTGCAGGACACGCAGCAGTTTGACCTGCAGCTGAGGAGCTATATCGCCGATTTCGTCCAGAAATATCGTACCTCCGTCTGCAAATTCGAACCGTCCGGGTTTTGATGACGCCGCGCCGGTGAAGGCTCCTTTTTCATATCCGAAAAGCTCACTTTCCAGCAGGTTGTCAGGTATGGCTCCGCAGTTGACTTTTATCATAGGCTTGTCGCTTCGCCGGCTCCAGTTGTGTATGGCTGTGGATATGACTTCCTTGCCTGTTCCTGTTTCGCCAAGAATCAGCACAGTTGAATCGGAAGCGGAAACCCTGCGTGCCAGCTGAAGTACCTGCTGCATTGCAGGACTGTTGCTGCTGGTCTTGGTTTCATCCGGATTGCCCAGGGGGTATATTGTATTGTTTGACTCATGTTCTGAAGAACAAAGTATTTTTTTGACAGCATTAAGTATTTCCTTGATATCGAAAGGCTTTGTGACATAATCCTGAGCGCCGCTTTTGATAGCGTCTATCGCAGTTTCCATAGTCGCAAAGGCGGTTATCAGTATGAATCCTACACCGGGTTCCTGTTCCTTGACCTTATGAAGAAATTCTATACCGTTCATTTTAGGCATTTTTATGTCGCTTATGATCAGATCAATATTATTCTTCTGGAATACCTCCAGTCCTTCTTCTCCGTTACAGGCTGTAAGAATCTCATAACCTTCTTTTTCAAGGACTTTTGCGATAAGCTGCCTTACATTCTGTTCATCGTCAACTATAAGGATACTGTTTTTTGTCATTATTCATCCTCCTCTTCTTCGGGGAGCGCCTGAAGCATTATGGTGAACTGTGTCATCTCACCTTCTATGCTTTTGACCTCTATTATTCCTTTATGTGCTTCAACAATTCTAAGTGCAATGGCAAGACCCATTCCTGTTCCTGTATCCTTTGTGGTGAAGAAAGGATCGAATATCTTTTCTGAGATATCAGGCGGTATGCCTTTGCCGCTGTCCCTTACGGAAGCGCAGACCATATTGCGGTTCCTGTCAAATTCCGTTTTGAGTTCTATGGAGCCTCCGTCAGGCATGGCCTGCTGAGCATTGAGTATCAGATTTATGAACAGCGACTCAAACATCTTCCGGTCAATCATGACATGAGGTGTTGCGCTGAAATCCCGGCGCAGGATGATTTTATCATCCATTTCACGGCTCACAAGCTGTGCGACGTATTCCATGATATCCTCAATGTGGAGTTTTTCAGTTTCCGGGAGGCGGGGACGTGCATATGTCAGGAACTTGTTAAGCATCGTTGTGAGTCTGTCGGTTTCGTGCATTATTATATCCACTTCATCAAAATGCAGACCGTTATCCTGCAGCACCAGATCGAGATACTGTGTGTTGCCGCGTATGCTGGTCAGAGGATTCTTGATTTCATGTGCCATGCTCGCTGCTATCTCGCCGATGGCTTCCATTGTCTTGACTCTGTTGGCGCTTTCCTGGAAGCTGCGTATATCCTCGATCTTGCGGAACACGCAGATGGCGCCTATGACTTCGCTTTTGAGACCGAACTGAATGTTGATACTGTATTCCACAGGTATGCGTGCTCCCGACAGATTCCTTATATCTGTTATGGTTTTAAGCTGCAGTGAGCCGCGGCTGAGACAGCGTCTCAGTTCGGTTATGAGTTTTTTTATCTGGGGCGGTGTAGGATTGCCGATATTGATACCGATGATTTCCTCAGCCCGTATATCAGTGAGCTCTTCCGCTGTTTTGTTGAAGGTGGTAATCTCACCGATATTGTTGATGCTTATGATGCCTGTGGGGAGATTGTTGTATGTTTCATCTACATATGTCATAATCTCCTGCATGGATACAGCTTCACCGGATTTGTCCAGAACCTGCTGCATCGTGTTTTTCAGTTTGTTCAGCATAATATTAAAGGAGTCCGCAATATCTGCCAGTTCATTATTCTCTGAAACCGATATCCCCCTGCTTATATCACCGTTTGCAATGCGTCTGGCATCTTCTGCCAGAATTTTTACAGGATGCTGTATTGCAAAGGATATTCTTTTGGCAAGAGGCCACAGTATGAGAATGATTACAACGATGACTGCAATCAGGATAGTCTTGATATTGGTTATCGCCTGCATATATTCGACTTTTTCTTCCTCTGCGCAGATATACCATGAAGTGCCGTTTACAGGTGCAAGTGCGGCCATATAGTATCTGTCGTTTTTGTAGACTTCCTGGATGCTGCACCCGCCTGTGAACTTAAAACTGTATGGATGTTCATTATCGTTTGTTCCGATGGTAACGCCTCTGCTGTTTATAAGGAACATATTGCAGTTCATTTTTTGTGCGCCGATTACGGTCAGAGTATCCGCAGACAGCTGGTGACCGGCTTCCAGTTCGTGTGATACAGCAGCTGCTGCCATCAGCGCCTTGTCCCGCATATCGCTTTCTTTTGTCTTGTCTATGGCGTAGTCCATAGCAAATGATGCCATATAGCCGATTATGACGATAAGGCATATTGCAAGAGATGCCATGAAAAACATCGTCTTTGTCTGAATAGATCTGAACATTGCTGTCTCCTCCCGCAAAATCTTCAGGATGGCTGAAAGTTTGAGCAGCCGGTAAAAGCCGCTTCTGTCTGCCGGTACAATCTAAGTGTAACATTAAATTCCTGTTTTGCATAGAAAAAAGTAGTATATATCCGTTTCTGCAGGAGTAAATGCTGTTTTCTGAAGTACATTGCTATGCAGGAGGGCACCGGCATACTCCTGATAGAAGTGAGCAAATTACAGCTAAAGCCTGGCACTGAATTTCAGCCGGTCAATTATGACACGACCGTTTCCAGTACAGCACTTGTTTTTACACGTTTTTATGGTTGGATTGAAAAAAGGTACCGTACAAACTGATTGCAATGTGGCGGCAGACTGCAGTCGTTGCAAGGAGTTATGGCGAAAATTCCTGATGGAGGTTTGAGATAGTAATATGTAATTTAGTAAATTACGATTGACTAAATTATGAATAAGTATTATGATGAATATGTAGAAACGGAGGAATGAAGATGTTTATCGGAAGAGACAGAGAAGTGGAAGCTTTAAACAGATTATATAAATCAGATAAGTTTGAATTTGTCGTAATATACGGGCGGCGCCGCATAGGAAAGACCGCTTTGGTTAATCATTTTATTGATGAAAAAGAGGCAATTTATTTTATGGGGGTAGAGAGTAATGAAAAACAGAATCTGGAGAACTTCAGTAAAAGTATTATAGAGTTTCGCAGCGGGATTCAGGCAGATACAACCTTTTCATCTTATCAGGCCGCTCTGGAGTATGTTTTTAAGCTGGCAGAGAATGAACGTGTTATTCTTGCAATAGATGAATACCCTTATGTGGCAAGAGCATCGGGAAGCCTTGCATCTACATTGCAGATGTTAATCGACAAATACAAAGACAATTCAAAGCTGATGCTTATCCTGTGCGGGTCTTCAATGTCATACATGGAGGATCATGTCCTTGCCTATAAAGCGCCTCTTTATGGCAGGAGAACAGCTCAGATGAAGATTGAGCCGTTTGATTTTGATGAGTGCTGTACTTATTTAAGAGGATTATCGGATGAAGATAAAGCATATATTTATGGCATTGTCGGCGGAACACCACAGTATCTTCTTCAGGTGAACAACGATTTAAGTGTTGAGGAGAATATTAAAAACATATACCTTAATCCAATGTCATTTCTGTATGAGGAGCCGTTAAACCTTCTGAAGCAGGAAGTAAGAGAACCTGCAATTTATAATGCAATTATCACAGCCGTTGCAACAGGTCATTCAAGAATGTCAGAGATATCAACAAAGGTTGGAGAAAGCACTGCAGTATGTTCGGGATACCTTAAGAACCTGATTAGCCTTGGAATCATTAAGAAAGAAACTCCGTACGGAGAAAAGGCTTCAAAGAAATCAGTTTATTCAATCGAGGATAATATGTTTTGTTTCTGGTATCGGTTTGTACCGGACAATACTTCTGTTATTGCAAGAGGCGCAGCGGATCTTGTTTACAGGCGAATCGAAGCGCAGCTCAATGACTATATGGGCAGAGTGTTTGAAGAAATCTGCGCGCAGTATTTATGGAAACTGCTTCTCACAGGAAAAATGCCGATTGAATTTGTATCGCTGGGGCGCTGGTGGGGAAACGACCCCAGAAAAAAAGCTCAGATTGAGATTGATATTATGGGAGAGCAAGACAGCGCTTCGGCTGTATTTGCCGAGTGTAAATGGCGAAACGAGAATGTTGATCTGGATGTACTGGAGACCCTGGTTGACAGAAGCGGTTTGTTTCATTATACGAAGATGCACTATTTCCTGTTTTCCAAAACGGGCTTTACAAAAGGCTGTGCGGAAAAGGCAAAGCTAATGGGAAATGTTACGCTGGTAACCTATAATGATATTGTGAGGTCACAGAAATAATATGATTTCAGGTTATTGCGACTGAGGCTTAATGATTTACAAAGGACAAAGCATTACGAAATACCATAGGCAGGGTATATAAATACCTTGGTTATGGTATATTTTTTTATTGCCATTAAGATGAA
>CAVJEY010000070.1:0-10702 GCA_963648745.1 Christensenellaceae bacterium Phil1 | reverse complement strand
AAATAGGTCAAAGAATCAGAAAAAAAAGAAAGGCTCTCGGACTTTCTCAGGAAGAACTGGCAGAAAAAGCTGACATCTCTACAACACATATGAGTCACATCGAAACAGGTAACACAAAGCTCAGTCTGGCTGTATTTGTCAGCATAGCCGAAGCTCTTGACTGTCAGACCGATGAGCTGCTTTATGACATCGGCACTGCCTCAAGACATATTTCATATGAAAACATATTGCTGACACTCGAACGCTGCACAACCCGGCAGCTTCGCATCATCGAAGATATTATAGCCGCGGCGAAGGTATCTCTTGATAAAAATTTCTAGTATCCCAAACAAAAAATCCCCTCGGATTTCATCAGAAGGGCAATAAGTCTTTTTTCTTTTTAATTGATAATGTGTTTTACCACTACAAAAGCGGCCATTTCTGACCGCTATCATTGTTCGGGTTATTTAACTCTAACCTGTATTATCTTTCAACTATCATAGTTGTACCCATACCGCCGCCGATACATAATGTAGCAAGGCCGTATTTGGAATCTCTCTTCATCATTTCGTAAATCAGAGTGATAAGGATTCTGCAGCCGGATGCTCCGATAGGGTGTCCGAGTGCGATTGCTCCGCCGTTTACATTGATTTTTTCAGGGTCAAATCCCAGTTCTTTTTTAACTGCAACCGACTGAGCCGCAAATGCTTCGTTAGCTTCGATAAGGTCAAGGTCTTCAACTTTAAGGCCGGCCTTGTCAAGAGCCTTCTTGCATGCAGGAACAGGACCAACACCCATAATCTTAGGGTCAACGCCTGCCGATGCGTATGACTTGATTGTGCAAAGAGGCTTGATTCCCAGTTCGTCAGCTTTTTCTTTTGACATAACTACTACTGCTGCACCTGAATCGTTGATTCCTGATGCATTACCTGCTGTAACCATACCGCCGTCAGGCTTGAATGCAGGTTTTAATTTAGCCATCTTGTCTATAGTCATTCCGAACTTAGGATATTCGTCTGTATCAAATACGATAGGATCTCCCTTTCTCTGAGGAATAGTAACAGGCACGATTTCATCCTTGAATCTTCCTGATTTTACTGCTGCCTCTGCCTTGTTCTGTGACTCTAATGAGAACTGGTCAAGTTCTTCTCTTGTAAGTCCCCACTGCTCTGCAACGTTTTCGGCTGTGATACCCATATGATAATTGTTGAATGCGTCAATAAGTCCGTCATTTGTCATCATATCGATAAGCTTGGTATTGTTCATTCTGGCTCCCCATCTTGCTGATGGAATAGCATATGCTGTCGCTGACATGTTCTCAGCTCCGCCTGCAACGATTATTTCAGCATCTCCTGCCTTGATCATCTGTGCTGCCATACTTACAGCTCTGAGACCTGATCCGCAAACCTTGTTGATAGTCATGCATGGAATTTCAACAGGAAGTCCTGCGTCTAAAGACATCTGTCTTGCAACGTTCTGTCCTAATCCACCCTGGAGAACGCATCCCATAAGCACTTCGTCAACCATTTCAGGTTTAACGCCTGCTCTGTTTAATGCTTCCTTAATTACTATTGAGCCCAGAGTTCTTGCAGGAACGTTTTTAAGGCTTCCTCCAAAGCTTCCAAGCGGAGTTCTTGCTGCACCAGCGATAACAACTTCTCTCATTATGTGTAACCTCCTAAAAATATTATAAAATTATTATTAATAACTTTGGTATAGCTATATAATAACACAAAAAACGATGCGTGCAATATATTTATAAATATATTGTTAAAAAAATCACAAATTTTTAATTTCACAGCATTTCTTTGCGCTTATATCGGCATTTATTTTAACTATCTTGCTCTAAATGTCCCTATATACTTCTCAAGCAGCTTGACAGGCTTGTATGAAAGCTTGGCTTTTCTGAGGTTTTCGATACCCATATCCTCTTCTCTGTTGATAAATTCTATATCCTCAGGCAAAGCTCTGCAGAATTCATTGCATATCATGGGATAAAGGCCTCTGTAATCGGTATTGGCTTTTTCGAGGTGCTGCGTAAGCATATTGCTTCCCAGTCTGCCGCCTGCCGTCAGAGCCTGCACTCTGCCGTCAATCCTTATGACGCCGCCGTAGTAGCCGCAGGCTTCAAAGTTCTCGAACACATCTCTCATTGCAGCCTCTTCATTTTTGAGAAGCTCCATTTCATGCTCCGGAATCTCTTTGCGGCTGTTAAAAAACTCCACAAACTCCATAAGCTCATCCGCCATGGCCGAATTTATAGGTTCATATTCATATTCGTAGTTCTTGCGGAATGAGTTGATGTAATTCTTTTTGGCGTGATATTTCTTGCCTCTGAGCTCCACCAGATCCTCTCTCCTGTATATATAGTCAAAGTTGGGCCTGTCCTCCGCAAACTCAATTTCGGGCACCGCATCGCATATGAGCTGTGTCATATGCTCAGGCACAAGTCTGAGATTAAATACAGCCCCCTTGGACTCGAAAATTTTCTTGGCCTCAAGGATTGTATCTCTGAGCAGAGCTTTGTCGTAGCTGCCTGTTTTGGTCAGCGGCGGGAACATGAAGTTAAGCTTCTGGTCAAGCTCAAGGTGGCTGATTCCCGATATGCACATATACTCGCCTATAATCTCAAAGCTGAACTCATTGATGTCCCTCCACATATAAAGCGCCGAGAATGACAGCCCCGATGTCTCGTATTCATATCCGTTAAGATACTCCTCCAGCACCGGCCTGTTCTCAATTGTTATTTTATTATCAAAGATATACATTAATCTCCCTCTTTTCCCCTGAAATTTATTTCACTATTCTGGATATAGCCTTAAATTCCGGAGCTTTGGCATTGTCTAAAATCTCATAAAGAATCGATTCATAAGTTGTCATAACGCAGCCTGCCTGCTCCATTCTTCTTAATGCTGTTTCATAGTCAAGAGGTTTTCTTGAGGCTATGCAGTCAACAGGCACAAATACGTTATGTCCCATTTCCTTAATGGCAAGAGCGCTCTGCTGCAGGCATATATGAGCTTCAACACCGCATATGACTATGTTCTGTTTTTTGACTTCATTAAATTTATTTACAAATTCCTCGCATCCCATTACACAGAAAGAGCTCTTGTCTATAGGCTCAAACTCGCCCAGCGCCTCTGCTATTGCAGGCGCAGTGCCTCCGAGTCCTTTGGAATACTGGGTTGTAACCAGCTTGGGAATACCAAACTCATTCATACCGTTGAAAAACCTGATTACTGTTTCTTCAAGCTCTGCCGATCTGTTCATTGCAGGCATAAGTTTGCCCTGCAGGTCAATTACCACCAGAAGTGTGTTTTCTCTGTTTAACATCTATGTTAACCTCCATTTTTTTATTTCCTCAATCATATCCTTCGCCGTAAGATTGTGCATCAGCGGAGTTATGGAAGCATATCCTTCATCAACTGCAACCACATCTGCGTTTTTGTCTTCCATGTCGTATTTAATCGGATCGCCGCCGTATCGGTAACACAAATCTATATTGTCCGCATCGTGCTCCTGTCCTGACTCAAGCACAAACCACGGCTCATAATCTCTTTTGCCTATTGTTGTGATTCTGGTGCCTTTGATTTCGTCCGCAGGAAGATCCGGCACATTGACATTGAGAACAGTCCCGGGAAGAAGTCTGCCGCAGGCATTCTGCGCGCATCTTACCGCCAGCATACAGGCATAATCAAAATGAACCGCGCTGTGGCTGTTAACAGAAACCGCTACAGACGGCTTGCCGCATATGCTGCCCTCAATGGCTGCCGCTACGGTGCCCGAATACAGGGTGTCCGTACCCATGTTGCCTCCCAGATTGATGCCTGAAAACACCATGTCTATTTCTATGCCTATATCTGCAAGCACCTTGAGTCCCAGCTTGACACAGTCGGCAGGTGTTCCTGTCACTTCAAGAGCCAGTACCGCATTGTCAAATTCTGTTTTGGTGACTCTGATTGAATCTCTGAATGATATGCTGTGGCTTGCCGCGCTTCTCTGCTGATGCGGCGCGGCCACATAAACCTCCGCAATCTCTGAAAGCGCTCTGACAAGCTCATGTATTCCTGCTGCGTTTATGCCGTCATCATTTGATACCAGTATTTTCATCGGTTTCTCCTCTGTGTTTTGCAACTGCTTCTTCAACGTCTTTTTTTACTTCCTCCATAATGGCGGGCATCGTATGATTTCTGTCGGTTATAACGATGTAGATATATGCAAGCGCTATAACGCAGAGCCCTATGGCTTCAACATAAAGCTGTCTTGACAGAAGTACAGCCGCAGTGCCCATTATGGCGCAGATTCCGTACATACACAGAACGCTTCTCCTCTGTCCCATGCCGCTTTTGAGGAATCTGTGATGTATATGCTCCTTGTCGGCCTCCATTATAGGCTTATGTCTTATGAGTCTTCTTAAAATGGCATAGGCCGTATCAAATACAGGCAGCCCCAGCACAAGCAGCGGAATTACAAGAGCAACAACAGTTGCGCTCTTGACAAGTCCCATTATTGAGATTGCCGCTATCATAAATCCGAGGAACTGCGAGCCGCAGTCACCCATAAAGGTCTTTGCCGGATAGAAGTTAAACGGCAGAAATCCAAGCGCTCCGCCCGCAACTGCCAGCATAGGCAGGCACTGGTGATAGGTGCCGTGTATATATGCAACATAGGCGATACAGCATGATGCTATTGCAACAACACCTGCCGCAAGGCCGTCCATGCCGTCTATAAGGTTTACGGCGTTGGTGATTCCCACAAGCCATATCACAGTTATTATGCAGGCTGCTATCTCAGGTACAAACTGCTTGTCCATCGAAAACAGGTATCTCATAAATTCGATTTTGGTGCCGGAGCCGTATACTACGGCAGCTGCCGCTATCTGTCCCATAAGCTTGACTGCCGGCGGCAGATTTTTGAGATCGTCTACAAGTCCCAGTATGAATATTATCGCGCCGCCTGCCAATATGCCCGTAAGCTGCATATTGCCTCTTGCCAGTATAAGGCCTATGGAAAGCGTGACACCGATAAAAATAGCTATGCCGCCTACTCTGGGCACAGGTCTTGTATGAATCCGTCTGTTGTCTTTTGGTATGTCCACTCCGCCGATTCTGGGAGCAAGCCATATTGCTGCCGGTGTTAATATTGCCGTAGCAATCAGAGCCGTTAAAAAAACTGACCAGAAAATCATCTTATTCTCCTTAATTTATCTCTGAGCTCTTGTGCATCGGTTATCTGGTTTATTTCTCTCCTCATGGCCGCCGCTCCGGGCATGCCTTTGAGGTACCAGCCTATATGTTTGCGCATTTCTCTGACTGCAGCATACTCGCCTTTGAGCTGCAGCAGGTCGCAGAAATGTTTTTCCATCGTTTCGCGTTTACGGCTCGCATCAGGTGCTTTTGGCAGTTCTGAGCCTTCCCAAACAGCTTTAGCCTCCGCAAATATCCACGGGTTTCCAAGCGCTCCTCTTGCTATCATAACAAAATCGCACCCGGTCTTTTTCATCATTTCAACGGCATCATGCCCCGAAAACACATCTCCGTTGCCTATTACCGGAATATCCACAGCCTGTTTGACCTCCCGGATTATATCCCAGTCGGCTTTGCCTGTGTAATACTGCTCTCTGGTTCTGCCGTGAACCGCAACAGCCGCAGCTCCCGCCTGTTCAAGAATTTTGGCAGTCTCCACCGCATTGACAGAATGTTCGTCCCAGCCCATTCTGATTTTTGCCGTAACGGGCTTGTCCGTCGCTTTTGTCATAGCTTCTATTATTTCGCCTGCAAGCTCAGGGTTTTTGAGCAGTGCAGAACCTTCTCCGTTTTTGACGACTTTGGGAACAGGGCAGCCCATATTAACATCAAGTATAACGTTCGGGCGGTTCTCAAGCTTTGTAGCGGCAAAGCTCATAATCTCAGGCTCGCTTCCGAAAAGCTGCAGTGCGACAGGGCCTTCATCCTCATATATAAACAGGAGTCTTTCGGTGTTTTTGTCCCCGTACCAGAGACCCTTGGCACTTATCATTTCGGAGTATGTCAAAGCAGCTCCCTGATTTTTGCATATACGTCGCATAGGCGCATCGGTGATGCCAGCAAGCGGTGCCAGCAAAAACGGGCTCTCCAGATTTATATTGCCTATTTTTAGAGTCATTATCTCCGTCTTCCGTTTTCTCTTTTGTTTTTTCTGTATATTATCTCAAGGCCCTCAAGTGTAAGCATTTTGTCAACATGGTCTATGCAGCTGCTCTCCTTGTCTATGAGGGTTGCAAGCCCGCCTGTGGCTATTACAAGAGGCTCTTTGCCGGATTTAGTGCATTCTCTGAGCTCCTCTTTCATTTTTCTTACCACAAAGTCAACCATGCCCACATGGCCGTATACAAGACCGGACTGCATACTCTGTATTGTGTTTCTGCATATGGTATGCCCCGGCTCCTCAAGCTCTACCTTGGGCAGCTTTGCCGTTTTTTCAAAAAGTGCCTCTGAGGATATTTTGAGTCCCGGAGCTATGGTGCCTCCGAGGTACTCCTGATTTTCGGATATGGCGCAGAAGGTTGTCGCCGTACCGAAATCTATGACTACAAGCGGCCCGCCGTATTTGGAATATGCGGCAACCGCGTTTACGATTCTGTCCGCTCCCACCTGTTTGGGGTTGTCGTATTTAATAATGAGCCCTGTTCTGACACCGGGTTCTATTACTATTGCTCTCTTGTTGAAATATTTTGATGAAAGGTGCTGCAGTGTGAACAGCATTGACGGAACAACCGTTGAGATTATAACGTCTTTTACCTGATTTACCTCCAGTCCCTCATAGGAAAAAAGCTGGTTGATAATCATACCGTATTCATCTGCGCTTTTGTTGTTGTCGGTTTCAAGTCTCCAGTTCTGTATAAGCCTGCCGTCCTTAAAAACTCCTAGTACAATATTACTGTTGCCTACATCGAATGCCAGTAGCATGGCTGTTTCTCCTTTGCTCTGTTTATTAGTCTGGCTGCAAAAGTGCAAACCACTGTTTATTATACCCAAAAACTGTCGATAAGTCAAAAAAAATTAAAGCGCCAGGGCGTTGAAATTTCAAATAAAAATGATATACTGATTGTATCTTTATTTGAGGAGGGTTTCAGATGATAAACCAGTTTCAGAAAAGAATACTTATCCTTGCCGTAAGGGCAGGAGAGCTTATGATGAAAAGCGGGGCCGAGATATACAGAGTAGAGGACACAATCACAAGGATATGCAAGGCGGGGCATATTTCATATGTTGATGTTTTTGCAACGCCTACGGGGATTTTTGTCACTCTTGACAACGGCGACAGGGAAAGCGATGTTTTTACCTACATCAGAAGAATTAAAGGCTCTGCCACCGATCTTTGCACTATTTCGGAGGTAAATAAATTTTCCAGGGAGTTTGCCACTACGGATCTGTCTGTGGATGAAGGGATGAAAATCCTGTCGGATATAGAGAGGAAGAAGCCTTATCCGTTTCCGGCAAGGCTGTTTGGCGCTGCGCTTGTAGCTGCTTTTTTCTGTGTGATATTCGGAGGCGATACCGTTGATTTTCTGGTCGCTGCCGTAATAGGCGCCGTAAGCTGCACAATCTCAACGCTGCTTGGCAAAGTGGAGCTCAATTTTTTTATCAAAGGCTTCTGTTGCTGTTTTATCGCCACATTTCTGGCGCTGCTTGTGACCTCCATCGGCATAACCGAAGACTTCAGCAGTATCATAATCGGCGCTCTGATGATATTTGTTCCCGGAGTTGCCATTACCAATTCAATTCGTGATTTTCTTTCAGGCGATATGCTTTCAGGCGTGGCAAGGCTTACAGAGGCTCTGGTTGTCAGCGTTTCTCTTGCTGCAGGCGCAGGTCTGATGCTTGAGCTGTGGTCGATGCTGGGAGGTGTTATATAATGGCTTTATCATTTGTATTTGCCCTGTCTGCAACCTTTGGCTTCTGCATACTGTTTCATGTGCCTCTCAGATGTATGTTTCCGGCCGCTGCCACAGGCGGTCTCGGGTGGTTTGCATATCAGCTCCTGATGGAGCTTGGACTTGGCATCACAGCTTCTGTATTTCTTGCAGCCTGCCTTGTCGCGCTGCTTGCCGATATATGTTCAAGGCTCATCAGAGAGGCTGCCACAGTGTTTGTAATACCGGGCATCCTGCCGCTTGTTCCCGGCTCCGGTATATATTACACTATGTTTCACTTCATACGCGGCAATATGGATAAGGCTGCGGCATGGGGCACGCGCACACTGATGATTGCAGGAGCTATAGCCTTAGGCCTGCTTGTCATAGCCTCGGTAATACGAATCATTGTAAATACCAAAAGAAATATTAAAAGATGGAACGATAAAAGAAGGGGCTCTGCAGTGTAACAGAGCTCTTTGCTTTACCTGTATTGGTCTTCGTGTTTCCGTTCACTGCGACTGATGCTTTTCAAGAATAAGCTGAAAATTGCTGTATCGGTGTAGAGAATTCGTTCCTTTAAAAATAAAGTCCCATGTCTGCTGTAAATTTCCCTTTACAGTAAAACTGCTGCCGCTTATAAATTCAATAAACTCTTCAATATTGTCAATATACCTGTCAGCAAATGCATCGGCAAGCTCTATTTTTTCATCATCTGATAAATCATCGCTGATATTATGCAGAAGATGTTCCAGATTTCTTGACATATATAGTGGCATATACGGAATATCGTTAATAGTCTTTGCCCCCTTAAGGCGCATTACCGCCGCTTTCTTTTTTCTGTTCCTAAATGCAATTTTATCTGGTTCACGGCATATTATACTGTTATTTTCATAGCGTATTCTGTCAGTATCACACTGGACAATATGGCTTTCAGGTATAAATGCCCCGTCTGTATCAAGCAGGTGGACAACCTGGATTATATCGCTTTTTTTATACCCGTAACGGCGCATTTCAGCCTCAATATGAGAATTTACTTCTTTTATTATCTCTCTTTCGTTTACACTAAAATCCGTTGTTATGTCACCGTGTACAATATGAAACCTTATGTCATTGTTCTGAAACAACTGCTTAATAACAGGGCTTAGTGCATCCTCATCTGTCGGGCCTTCTACTATGAACATAATAACCTTCTTAGTTTTCTTTCCCATATTTCTCAATCCTTCCTGCGCGTCTGAAAGCTCTGCCTATCTCAACAGTATCAGTCATTGAATATACTTCTTCTTCCTGCCCTCCCAGATTAATTGTTCTCAGATACATATCACGCAGATTATTATTTGTTTTAACATTCTGCAGCCTGATATACCGGTTATATGGATTTGTTGTTGAAAATACAAGACTGTTTTTGCTGATCATTTCTAACGCTCTTAAATTATGGGAAGTAAAAACAAACTGCCCTTTTGCGCCTTTTTCAAGAACCGTCAGCAATTCCCCCAGCAGAAATTCGAAAATTCCCGAATCAAACTCATCTATAAAAAAGCACACTCCCCGATTGCTGTAAACGCGCATAAGCACATTAAGTACCGATACTATTTTTATGATTCCCTCAGATTCATACGCAAGGGGAATTATTACATCGCCTCTCTTTGACAGCAGTTCAATGCGATACCCGTCCTCTCCGTTTTCAAGAAGCTGCTTTCCGTGATTTTTCATCTGAATTGACAATTCAGGGACTAACGTACACAGCACAATATTCATTTCTGCAATAAAACGCTCCGCCAGCTCATATTCAAATTCGGATATAACAGACGGCTTGTCAATTCTTATCGGCAGTTCTCCTTTTACAGCGCCCTCATCATACTCTACTCTAAAAGAAAAAGGAACAAATAAAGACATACTTATGGCTGCACTATGCCCTGACTCCACTATAAACAGGCTCATCTTTGCATATTCTGCGAGACTTTTAATTATAAAACCATATTCTTCATTGGCAGTTCCTTCAATGAAGATTCTCCTGCCTTCATTTCCAAATAAAAACGAACATTTATCCTTTTCGGAAACTCTTTTGGCTACTGCAAGATTTACCTTATTATCCTTGTTTTCTTTAACCAGACTGTCATATCTCAGTATAGGTGTAATTTCGTGCTTCTCATCATACCGATTGTATTTCAGCATATTTTTCTTTTTGGAAAATTTTTCTCCATTCCATATTGCAGCCGAAAGAATTTCTTCTTTTATATTAAAGTCTTCTTTTTCGATTTTTATTTCATATTCGCAAACCGCCTTTTTACCGGCACTTTCAATTGAAAACTTTACTCTTATGATACATTCATTTTCCTGCCTGTTAATGTAATCTGCAAAATTCGCAGGAAGGCTTTCTCCCATAAGCAATTTTTGTACAAAAGCCATCGCCTGTATAACCGCCGTTTTACCGGATCCGTTTTGCCCGTATATTCCCACTATATCTGAAGAATATTTAAAATACCTTTCTTCCTGCTCTGAAGGCATCTGTATAATGCCTTTTTTAACATTTTTAAAATTGTTCAGTTCAATCTCAAGGATTCTTATAATATCTTTCATTTTTTATTGTTTCAGATTAAGCTTCTGAATTCTCCCTCCCTGCATATTATCAAAATACGCTTTTCACTTTATAATTATATCACTTCTGTATTTTTTGTCAACTTTATTAGATTTCGAAACATTTTGTATCGTTTTTCACTTTAATATAAAGCGTTGATATATTTATATTATATCCGCACTATCTTTAGTTATAGTTTTCATACCTTTGATATTTCTCCAGCCAAGTATATAATACCCTTAGGATTATCC
>CAVJEY010000069.1:0-10811 GCA_963648745.1 Christensenellaceae bacterium Phil1 | reverse complement strand
CTCCTAAACTCAATATCTGTATCATTGTTACCTCCTTAACTAAAAAAGCTGATACTCCTGCTGTATCTACAGAAGTCATCAGCAAAAATTGTGGGAGAATTTCATTCCCATTATGGTTTGGGGGCTGTTTTCAAATTTCAGCCTGAACAATTCTCCCAAAATTTCTCTCATCCTGAAAAATCCCATATACATATGCGGCGCTTTCAAGATACAGTCCTGTTTCTATCTGATAAAGCTTTTCAAAGGTTTCCGAACTGTAAAAAAGTTTCATAGCTTCATCGTAATCAACATTCAGGTCTGACATAATAAATTCAACTATGTCCTGAGTATTATACTCCATCAGCATTTCTGCCTTACTCATATGACACACCCACCTTCTTAAGAAGCTGCAAAGCTCTTTCTGTATGAAAGGAATATTGATTTGTAACCTCTTTATATTCAAGTTCAACTAGCAAATTTTCCAAACTCATAAGCCCTCTTTGATACTGTCTGAATACAAAAGCCAGATCATCATTTGCAATAGGTCCTGCTACAACATCGTATTTGTTGTCAAAATTACATAAAGGATCTGCAAAATCCGAATAATATCTGTTTCTGTTATTCATAACAAATTTCGCCCATTCAGTTGTCACTTCTGTTCCAAAATTTCTAATCGATAATCGCTCCTCTGTCATAAAATCATCTGCAATTTCATATATATTCACAATTGCTTTGCCGCCGTGAATTTTCGATATTCTGACGGCCATTTTTGTTGCCTGTTCCTTTATGCTGGTAAGATAAAATCCTGTGCCAAAATCCTTATAAGGTCTGCACATGCCCAAATTTATAGTTTTAATATCTGTATTTGTACCATGATACAATATCACTTCAGCTCACCCCCATTGTTGCGACATACAGTCATCATATCTTCAACTGCATCTTCAAACGAAAGCGTATGCTCAATATCATAATGCTCTTTGAGAAACTCTATCGCCTTGTATTCATAAAGGAACTCAAACGCTTCCTTGGGTGTAATTCCATATGTGCCTGCAAATTCAGATACACAGGCAACAGTATAATTTATTCTTTTTCTTGTTTCTGTCATATCTGCACCTCCCCCGCCGGTTTGAAAAACAGCTCATATTGCCTCTATGCAATCTCAAGAGCAATCTCCATCATCTGCGTAAATGTTTTCTGTCTTGTTTCGGCATCGGTTGCCTCACCTGTAATCAGATTATCCGAAATGGTGCATATTGCAAGAGCATTCCTGCCTGCCCTTGCGGCATTTGCATACAGCGCTGCAGCTTCCATTTCAACTGCCATAACGCCCATCTCCTGCCATTTTGGAGTTGTTTCGGGTTTGCTGTAAAACACATCCGTCGAATAGATATTACCTACCGAATAAACCACTCCAAGCTCCTCTGCCTTATCGGCTGCTTTTTTGAGAAGCTCATATGAGCATATCGGTGCAAATGTTCCCGGCAGTTCAAAATGCGACATATAGTTTGTGTCAGTGCAGGCTCCCATGCCCAGTACAACCTGACCTATCCTGAGGTCCTCCCTTAGCGCTCCTGCCGTACCTATGCGTATGATATTTCTGACATCATAGAAATTAAACAGTTCATATGAATATATGCCCATTGACGGCATACCCATACCTGATGCCATAACCGATACTCTCTTGCCTTTGTATGTGCCGGTGTGACCCTGCACTCCTCTTACGTTGTTTACAAGCACCGCATCCTCTAAAAATGTGTCTGCTATGAATTTAGCTCTGAGCGGATCGCCCGGCATTAATACTGTCTGTGCAAAATCTTCTTTTTTGGCTGTAATATGAGGTGTTGGAATGTTTGACATTGTGTTTTCTCCTGTATTCTGATTTTCAAAGTATTCTTTTTAGATTATATCCCATATGGTATGCTTTTTCCAGCGTTTTAATCTGTGCGCTATGTAAAACCCGCAGGTAAAACTGCGGGGTAATCATCTGTTATTCTTCTATAATTTTAACTGTTTTCATAACCTGAGGTTCTTTTGGTTTGTCTCTACCGTCTTTTTTCTGATTTACGATAGTATCAGCCGCTTCCATGCCCTCTATAATTTTGCCGAAAGCTGCGTATGAGCCGTCAAGGTGCGGTGCTTTTTCGACCATAATGAAAAACTGTGAGCCTGCCGAGTCGGGATCCATTGCTCTTGCCATTGACAACACTCCTCTGTCGTGCTTCAGATTGTTTTCGAATCCGTTGGCTGAGAACTCTCCCCTGATATGCCAGCCCGGGCCGCCTGTGCCGTTACCCAGAGGACAGCCGCCCTGTATCATAAATCCCGGAATTACTCTGTGGAATGTAAGACCGTTATAGAAGCCTGCGTTTACAAGCTTCTCAAAGTTTGCCACTGTTTCAGGCGCTATTTCAGGGTAAAGCTCACCCTTCATAACATCACCGTTTTCCATTTCTATTACAACGTATTTCATATTTTATCCTCCTGTTCAACTTATTTTATTTGTTAAAAAAATGTCTGCCGTCTTTTTCTCTGTTTACAATCTCTATGGTCTTTGCTATAGCCTCTTCAATTGTAAGTTCCTGCTTATCCGCATCTCTTCTGAGCTTAAACTCAACCCTGCCGTCTGCTGCAGCTCTGCCCGCTGTTATTGCAACAGGGATACCCATAAGGTCTGCATCCTTGAATTTAACTCCCGGTCTTTCTTTTCTGTCATCAAGCAGCACCTCAACACCGGCATTCTGCAGCTTCTCATATATCTCCTCCGCTGCTTTTTCCATCGCTTCGTCACCTGTTTTTACAATCGTAATAATTGCGTGGTACGGAGCAACCGACATAGGCCATATGATACCGTTGTCATCATGGTTTTGAGGCATATCTATAATCGCCTGGAAGGTACGTGAAACACCTATGCCGTAGCATCCCATCCAGATAAGCTGATCTTTCTGGTTTTCGTCTTTGTAGGTGGCTCCCATAGGCTCCGAATATTTGGTGCCCAGCTTGAATATCTGTCCCACTTCAACGCCTCTTGCGTGTTTAACAGGCGCTCCGCATACAGGGCAGGCATCTCCCTCTTTGAGAACCTTGAGGTCTGTCACAATATCTCCCTCGTAATCTCTGCCGTAGTTCATATTTATGAAATGGTGGTCTGTCTCACAGGCACCTGCGCACAGGTTTTTGAGTCCCGTAAGCTCACTGTCCACAACAACCCTGCAGTCGTGCAGACCTACAGGACCTGTAAATCCTCCCACGCAGCCTGTTGCCGCTGACATTTTTTCCTCGTCTGCAAATGCGATTGCATATTCATGAATCCCCAGTGCATTTACAAGCTTGGTCATGTTAAGCTCTCTGTCACCTCTGATAAACGCTGCAACATAGCCTTCGACATTGCCGTCTGCATCATATGTTTCAAACAGAAGCGCTTTGATAGTCTGCTTCTGATCAAGTTTTAAGAAACCTGCAACCTCGTCAATGGTTTTGGTTCCCGGAGTGTGAACCTTCTCCATAGGAAGCATTTCGTCATACTGCGCCGGAGCGTCCTTGCACTCTGCTTTTTCGACTGTTGTTGCAAGATCGCAGTGGTCGCAGTATACGATTTCTGATTCGCCGTATTCGCAAAGCGCCGTAAATTCATGTGAACCGGTGCCTCCGATTGCGCCGTTGTCCGCCTCTACAGGTCTGAAATTCAGCCCGCAGCGTGTGAATACTCTGCTGTAGGCATCAAACATCAGATCATAGCTTTCATCCATGCCTGCAGGATCCTTGTCAAAGGAATAGTTGTCCTTCATTATGAAGTCACGGGATCTCATCATACCGAATCTCGGACGCGCCTCATCTCTGAATTTGTCCGTAAACTGATAGAGCATTACTGGAAGCTGTCTGTATGATGTCACATCGCTTTTGATTATGTCTGTAAACACTTCCTCTGCTGTAGGTCCGAGGCAGAAATCTCTGCCGTTTCTGTCTTTGATTCTCCACATTTCGGGACCGTATGCGTCCCATCTGCCGCTTTCCTGCCACAGCTCCGCAGGCTGCAGGACTGAACTTGCCAGCTCCTGAGCACCTTTGGCATCCATTTCCTCTCTGACTATAGCCTCTATTTTTCTCACTGTTCTCCAGCCCATAGGCATATAGCTGTAGATACCCGCAACGGTTTTTTTGATCATGCCCGATCTCAGCAGCAGTATATGACTTGGTATTTCCGCCTCGTTTGGTACCTCTCTTAAAGTTTTTAAGTGCATCTTTGAAAGTCTCATAATATATTATCTCCTTCTATCTGTTCAGAATACATACAGCCCGGGCTTCCATACCCTCCTGTCTGCCTGTAAATCCGAGTTTTTCTGTTGTTGTGGCCTTGATGCTGACTCTGTCTTTGTCAATGCCAAGAGCCGCCGCTATGTTTGCTCTCATATCCTCAATATACGGCGCAATTTTGGGTTTTTGAGCCACAACAGTGGCGTCTATGTTGCCTACGCTGCAGCCTGCCCCCGCTATAGCTTCTCCTACTCTTTTGAGAAGCTCAATACTTGATATCCCTTTGTATCGGTCGTCAGTATCGGGAAACAGCTTCCCTATATCGCCGAGAGCCGCCGCGCCAAGCAGCGCATCCATTATGGCGTGTACCAGCACATCCGCATCCGAATGTCCTGAAAGCCCTCTGTCAAACGGTATATCAACGCCTCCGAGTATCAGCTTCCGGCCCTCTGTCAGTCTGTGAACATCACAGCCTGTGCCGACTCTTGTTTCCATGGGCAAATCCTCTCTTGTCGTTATCTTGATATTTTCATAGCTTCCGGGGACTATGCTGACGTCAAGGCCTGCTCTTTCGGCAATCCCCGCATCATCAGTACCGTAAAAGCCGTCTGCATAAGCCTTCTCATACGCCGCCTTAATCTCTGCCGTATCAAAACCCTGCGGTGTCTGCACCGCATAAAGCTCCCCGCGATTAAGCGTGCCGTGTCTTGTCCTGATGGTGTCCTTTGGCATTACAGCACAAACAGCAGCCTTGTGCTCTGCTGCTGCAGCCGTTACCTCTGTTATTATCTGCTGCGTGACAAACGGTCTTGCGCCGTCGTGTATCAGCACAATATCGGTGTCTGTACATTTGAGGCCTTCATATACCGAGTCCTGCCTCTGTCTGCCTCCCGATACTGCTGTGTGCTCTATACCGCTTAGAACCTCCTCGCACAAATCCATATATGCCCTGTCTGCCACAACAATTATCTCGTCTATTATATTGCAGGAGGCGAATACCGCAGCTGTTTTTCGCAGTATCACCTCTCCGCCTGTTTTCATATACTGCTTCGGCAGGCGGCCGCCCATACGGCTGCCGTTTCCTGCCGCTGCAATGATTACTGTCACGGTTTTATCTCTGTACATTATCTGTCCTGTCGTTTTTTGGGTTTTGCAAATATCATGCGGCCTGCCGAGGTCTGCAGCACGCTTGTCACAACAACTGTCGTGTTTTTGCCTATATACCTGTGGCCATCCTCGACAACTATCATAGTGCCGTCGTCAAGATAGGCAACCGCCTGACCGTGCTCCTTGCCCTCTTTGATAAGAAACACTTCCATATCCTCACCCGGCAGCACCACCGGCTTGAGAGTGTTGGCAAGAGCATTGATATTGAGTACCTCAACGCCTTTGATGGTTGCGACCTTGTTGAGATTAAAGTCATTGGTAACCACCTTGCCGCCCATTATCTGAGCCAGCTTTAACAGCTTGACATCGACTTCGGGTATCTCATCAAGTGACTTCTCGGCGGTTGTGTTGTATATCTCTATACCGTATTCATTCTGAATCTTGTTGAGAATATCAAGTCCTCTTCTGCCTCTGTTGCGTTTGAGGCTGTCAGAGGAGTCGGCTATATGCCGAAGCTCCACAAGCACAAACTCAGGGATCACTATATCTCCCTCAATAAAGCCTGTTTTCATAATATCTGCGATTCTGCCGTCAATTATAACGCTGGTGTCAAGAATCTTGGGCGCAGGCCTGCTGTCCTTGGCTTTGCCTTTTGACGATGTGGTTTTTCTGGCCGAAAGAATCGATGAAAACAGATCCTTGCTTCTCTTGGAGCCTATCATCATTCCCATCGAGCCAAACACTATGTAGGTTATGAGGTTGAGCACTATAACAACAACCGGCATATTCAGGCTGCTTTCGTAAATCTGAGTTATGAAGTAAGCAATTATAAGGCCGAGTATCAGGCCTATTGTAGCCGCTATCAGATTGTTTGTAGGCACGCTTGCAAGATTTGACTCTATGTTTTTTGAAGCTTTTTCACTTTGTCTTGTTATGAACGGAGTCAGCTTAAAAAATATTAATCCAAAAATAATTGCGAAAACAACATCTGCCACAGCTTCCTGAAATGTCGTCGGAACAAAAGTACCGTTTCCAAGAATGCCGCTTCCAAGCAGATAAACAGTAAGCTCTGTAAGCCCAAAGCCTATAACCAGTCCGAGCACAGTAAACAAAGTTCTGAATAATCCTTTGAACATATATTTCCTCCTTCCCTGTATATTTGCGGCAGTTCCCCAAACTGCCCCGGCAGATCCGTCATCTCATGTGTGAAAATTAGATTGCATCATCGATGAGTTTTTCTGCCGCCGCAGGCTCAATTCCAAGCACCATTACAAATTCGCTTGCAAGGATTCTCCGCGCGTTTGTAAGCATTTTTTTCTCGCCTGCCGAAAGACTTTTGACTCTCTCAATGCGAAGCAGGTTTCTGACTACGCCTGCCACCTCTCCCGCATCTCCGGTCTTGAGTCTGTCCATGTTCTCTCTGTATCTGCGGTTCCAGTTGCTGTTCATCTCTGTAGAAGGGCCTTTGAGTACCTCAATGACCGCAGCAATATCCTCGGTGCCGATAACAGCTCTGACACCTGTCTGCGCACACGTCATGACGGGAACCATAATCTTCATGTCACTGTAAGGCGACCTGAGGACAAAATATTCCCTGTCTTCGCCTAAAATATGCTGACTTTCGATTTTTTCAATTATCCCTGCACCCTGCATAGGATAAACAACCTTGTCACCTATAGAAAACATATGACGCCTCCAGTCTTTACCTTATATTAGTATAAATCAACATTTGCCGTAATGTCAAGAAACACTGTCTTAAATACTTGGAAATATCCTGTAATTATGCCGAAGAGAATCTGTATTGTCACTAAAATATATATAATTCCATTTTTCCATCAAATATGATACAATACATACATACATTTCACACGTTTTTCACAATAAAAAACTATTCTGTACAGAGAATAAAAACGGAGGTAGGATATGCCTAAAATTTTAATTGTAGACGATGAACAGAAAATCCGCGAGGTTATCAGAGAATACTCGGAATTTAACGGCTATGAGGTCGAGGAGGCAGCTGACGGCATGGAAGCTGTGGGACTTTGCAGATTAAACGACTATGACCTGATTATAATGGATATAATGATGCCGAGGCTTGACGGCTATTCGGCCTGCAAGGAGATTAAAAAAACAAAGAACATCCCTGTAATAATGCTTTCGGCAAGAGGCGAGGAATACGACAAGCTCTTCGGTTTTGAGCTGGGCATAGATGACTATGTTGTCAAGCCTTTCAGCCCCAAGGAGCTGATGGCAAGAGTCAACGCGGTGCTTGCAAGAAGCAGAGCAGCGCAGGAGGAGCAGCCTGAAATCCTCAAATTTGACGGACTTGAAATCAACATACCTGCAAGGACTGTGACAGTAGACGGTCAGAAAGTGGAGCTTACTCCCAAGGAATACGAGCTGCTGTTTTATCTTGTCGAAAACAAAAACATCGCACTTTCGAGAAACAAGCTGCTGTCGGACATCTGGGGATATGATTTCTTCGGCGATGACAGAACCATAGATACACATATCAAAAATCTCAGAAACAATCTCGGTCCGTACAGAGATCATATTGTTACACTCAGAGGGGTAGGTTACAAATTTGAAGCATAATCACTGCAAATTCGATTCCAACAGTCTTAAATTCAAGCTGTGGCTGTATTTCGTGTGCTTTGCTGCTCTCATAATGGCTGTGGTGTGGCTGGCACAGGTATATATGCTCAACAACAGCTACGAGGATATGAAAACAAATCAGGTGAACAAGTTTGCCCAGTCCATATCCGCACAGTACAGGGTTGGGGGGTTTACCGACAAATTTCTCAGCAACATCAGAACTATGGCCAGCACCAACGACATAGACGTGATATTCGAGGATGCTTCGGGCTATACCTACTATATCACCCAGAACACAGACGAATCATATACGGGCATGACAACGCAGCCTGCCTATTCATATATCAGAGAACGTGCGGAGATAAAGGAGCAGCTCGAAAAAAACGGACGCTTCAGAGGCTATACCGCCAAGAGTCCCAAGTCTTCGGGCAATTACAAGACACTGGTTTACGGCGCCTATCTTGACACCTCAAGCGGTCACGAGATAATCATATATCTGTTTGCGCCTCTTTATCCGGTATCCTCAACCATAGCGATACTGAGAAACCAGCTCGTATATGTTACGGTGCTTGCGCTGTTCCTTGCTGTTATAATGGCAGTATGGCTGACAAGACGTATCACCAGATCTTTCAGAAAAATATCCGAGTCCGCCGTCAGACTTTCAAAGGGCGAATACGGCATAGACTTCCCCGGCGAGCATTATACCGAGATAATCAACCTCGGAGATGTGCTGACCTATACATCACATGAGCTTGCAAAGTCGGACCAGCTGAGAAGAGATCTGATTGCAAACGTATCACACGATCTCAAGACTCCGCTTACAATGGTCAAATCCTATGCGGAGATGATAAGAGATCTTTCGGGCAACAACGAAAAGAAGCGAAACGAGCACCTCAATGTCATAATCGAGGAAACCGACAGACTCAATCTGCTTGTAGACGATATGTTCACTCTTTCAAAAATGCAGTCGGGAGTGATAAGCCTTGAGATTTCAGAGTTTGATTTCTGCGACGCCGTAAGAGAAATAGTCCACTCCTATGACATACTGGTCGAACAGGAGGGATATGATATAGTAATGGAGGTCCCTGAAACATGCATGGTCGCAGGCGATAAGTCAAAGCTCAAACAGGTAATCGCAAATCTTGTAAACAATGCTGTCAAATACTGCGGCGATGACAAATATATATATGTCGCAGTCAAGCCGGATCAGGCTGCGGGCAAAGTAAGATTCGAGGTTTCAGATCATGGCAGAGGCATTGCCCCTGAGGATCTGCCTCATGTATGGGAAAGATACTACCGCGTCAGCAGCAACTATCACAGAAGCTCCAAAGGCACGGGGCTTGGTCTGTCCATAGTAAGAGAAATATTAAAGGGTCACGAAGCTGAATACGGTGCAGACAGCAGGATAGGCGAGGGCAGCACGTTCTGGTTCACCCTCAATGCGAAATAAAACCGCTCCTTTTGCACCGTACGCACAGGTTACGTTAAGTTATCAACTCAAATAATACGCCACCCGGAGCTGTCTGCACTGACGGTTTCCAAACCCCGGACAGCAGGGATATGGAGACCGGATTATTCATCCTCATAATATTTACTGTATATATCTACTCTACCGGTTAACAGTCATATGAGTGATAGTGCTGCTGACAGCGGGTAGCACAAGTGTAACTGCTATATGATGCTTATAACAGGGATATCTACCAAGCAGACATCCCTGTTTAATTATCCTAATACCTTGATTAAGGTGTTTTAGTCTACCCCGGAATATATATACTATTCACCTGCATTTTTCACTACCGGCAGCTTTTCATAGCCGCTCCAGCCTGCAATGTGGCGTTCCAGAGCCATAACATCATCTGCACTGATTTTACCGTCAATGTTGATGTCAGCCGCCGAGAAGTTAATCTTATAGCCGTCCCAGCCTGCAAGTGCACGACGCAGGTAGAGTGCATCTGACGCTTCAACCCTACCGTCTCCGCTTAAATCTCCTATTTGATTAAGTGTAACAACAAGCGGCTGTGAAACATATGAAGCGTTTTTACTTCCGGCAGCCGGAACATATGTATAAATCTTATATGTCTTACCTTGCTCCAGTCCTTCAAATATCAATGCAGACCCTCTTGCGTTTTTCCATTCGGAACTGCTCAGAGCCGGTATTTCTCCGCTCTCACCGTTTTCATTGTCCGGTACGCAAACGTATTTTTGCCCGGAAACCGTATTAACGGTAATTTTGCCGTTACCGTATGAAACTGCAGCAGGAACCTCCGGCACACCCTGTTTTGCATCCAGTGACAAAGTGTATTGCAATTCCGGATTAACAACTCCCGTAAGCACCGGATATTTATATTCGGCAGTATCTGAAATTGCCCAAATCATATCGTAATCAAAGTCAAATGCATCACCGTATGTTTCTTGGTTTTGCATAGCTGCAGATGAGCATTTCGTAGCCGTATCAGTACCATTGCCTACACCCTTGCTGATATTATCAAGGTAGAAGCAATTAGAAATTGTCGCTGAACTTTCCCCTGCTATACCGCCGGCATTTCCTGACGGGCAAGAAACCTCGCCTATATTGTAACATGTTGCAATTACAACATCTCTATCGTCTGAACTTTGACCTATAATAGCACCGGCATAGCCTCTGACAGATGTCACAGAACCAATATTATAGCATTTTGTAACATCCGTACCAAACGTTACGCTGCCTGATATTCCGCCTGCATATCCGTCACGCCATTCATCTGCCTCTCCTGCTGAAATAACACTGATTTTTCCGGCATTATAGCATCCGCTAATTTGAAATCTACCTTCCCCAATTATTCCGCCCGCAACGGTCTTTGATGTCACGTCTCCAATATTGTATGAGTTTGTAACTGTCC
>CAVJEY010000068.1:0-10927 GCA_963648745.1 Christensenellaceae bacterium Phil1 | reverse complement strand
TTATTATAAAAAGCAGCGGTTCTTCCTTTGCTTTTTTTTCTTTGTTTTTTCACAGGTCTTTGTGGTATATGTTCGTTATTGTAGTTATCTGACAAAACTCCACCGCCTTTCAAATTACAAAATATACTATATTTTATCATAACTGAAGGGGAATTAAAAGGAGTTTCTTTTCAAAATGAAGGCATCGCGCAGGCAGGAAGCCCCGGGTTTACGCCTGAATTTCAGAGAGTATTTCCTGCATAACACCAATAAGGGTTTGCAATAACAGACAGAAAGAGCAATTTTTTTGATAAATGTATTGCCAAATGATGTAATTAGTTATAAAATGTGTATAGCAGCACAGAAAAAACAGCAAAGCCGGCAAGTCAGGAGAAGAAAATGAGAAGACCGGCATGTTTAATAGTACTTATAATGGCAACAGTAATACTTGTGACAGACAGTATCGCAGGGTACACCTCAGATTATATGGAAAACTTTGAAGGTGATACCGTTGCGGTGACAGGCAGGGTTGCAGAGATAGTCAGAAAAGATGACGAATACTACAAGCTGCAGCTTGCGGATGTCAGTGTAGTTTCCGCAGGCGGCGCGCGAAGCTACAAAAAGAAAATTCTTGTCAATGTGTATTCCGATATTGAAGGCTACAGAGATTTTCTGTGGAACAGAGTATATGTGACAGGAGAGGTGTCCCTGCCAAAGGAGAGAAGTAACCCCAAGACCTTTGACTACAGGAGATATCTCAAAAGCATCGGAATAAGGTGCATCATAACAGCAGATGATTTACAGACGGTAAGGCAGGCCGGCGGTATAGCCTCTCTGCTTAAATCCGCAAAATCACGTACAGCGGATATTTTTGAGAGCGCTATCGGAGATGATGCGGCTGTTGTTATGGGGCTTCTGTTTGGAGAAACCTCAGGCATAGACGAGGATATTATAGAAACCTTCAGGAGAGGAGGCACGGCTCACGTGCTTGCCGTAAGCGGACTTCATCTGGGACTTTTGTATTCGTTTCTGTGCAGATTCAAAAGAAAAAAACGAAGCATACCCGCAGACATTGCCATAGTTGGTGTACTGATGGCATATACGGCGCTTGCAGGCTTTACGGCTTCCGTAGTAAGAGCATGTCTTATGATATTTATTCATATTGCGGGAAATCATCTTAACCGCAGATATGACCTTGTATCCTCGGCCTGTGCTTCGATGATTGTAATTCTGGCGGTGCACCCGATGCAGATATATAACGCGGGATTTCAGATGTCGTTCCTTGCCGTTATAACGCTGGGGATAATGATGCCTCTGATACAAAAAAAGATAAAAGGCATACTGCTGCCCATGATTGCAGTGCAGACAGGTATGGTGCCGTATACTATGTATATGTTCAACTATCTGTCGCTTACATCAGTCATAAGCAACATACCGGTATATTTTATTGCGGCGGCAATGATACCGGCAGGAATATCGGTAATAGCTTTCTGCTGGCTGCCGGTA
Source organism: Christensenellaceae bacterium Phil1 (assembly GCA_963648745.1). GTDB lineage: Bacteria > Bacillota > Clostridia > Peptostreptococcales > Anaerovoracaceae > UMGS973. The sequence goes on along the minus strand of CAVJEY010000068.1, from coordinate 9,442 downwards.
ATAGCGCAGTCTGTCGCAATGATTACAGGTCTGTTTGTAAAGCTGCTTTTGTGGTGCAATGACTTTACCTACATGGGCGGAGTGTTTACATTTGATGTGGCAAGCCCCTCTGTATTATCATTGTCCGTCTACTATATATTCGTATTCTACATATGCTCGGAGACGGGGCAGATAGCCTTAATCAGGCGAAGCTACAAAAAAATCGCGGCGGTATTTGCCGCGGCTGTAATATGCGGCGCAGGCTGCAGCTTATACCTTTCGGACGGATTTGAAAAAACAGACATGGTATTTGTGGACGTGGGGCAGGGCGACTGTCTGCATATAAAAGCGGGAGGCAAAAATATCCTCATAGACGGCGGCGGCAGTTTTAACTACAATGTGGGCAAAAGCACCCTCAAACCTTATCTTCTGAAAAACGGCGTGACAAAAATAGATATGGCGATAGCCACCCATCTTCATACAGATCACTACCAGGGCCTCAAAGAATTATCACAGACATACAGAATTAAAAAACTTGGCGTGTATGAGGCAAACAGCGTTAACGAAAATCGCCTGAAAAATGAATTCAGGACAGATGACATACTGTATCTTGCGGCAGGAGATGTAATAAATATCAGCAGAAATGTGTATATTGAGGTGCTAAGTCCCGCCGGAGGCAATGCTCCTGATGAAGAGGACGAAAACAAAAACAGCCTTGTCCTGAGAGTGAATGTCAGAGGAGTCAGTGTGCTTATGACAGGTGATATTGACGAAAAAGGCGAAAAAACTCTGATATCGGATACGGATGTTAAATCAGACATCCTCAAAGTGGCTCATCACGGCAGCAGATACAGCTCCTGTGAGAAATTCATAGAAGCTGCGGCACCGGAAATTGCAGTGATACAGGTGGGCAAAAACACATACGGGCATCCTTCGGAGGAAGTGATAAAAAGGCTTGAGGAGTACAAAATAACTGTATTAAGGAATGATAATATGGGAGCTGTGGGAATCAGAGCGGATAAAGCGGGAGGCATTGGAATCGTTACTATGAGAAACAGCCTTGCAAACACAAATTAAGACCTGTATAATTAATTCATACAAAACTATCGGATTGAGGGCTAACTATGTCAGAACACGCATTCAAAAGAATAGGCAGAGATATCAGAGAAGGCCGCATCGGCAGCCTTGTTTTGCTGTACGGCAAAGAGCAGTATCTTGTTAACTGGGCGGAGGAACTGCTGGTATCAACATATATAAATCCCGCCACAAAACAGATGGATTATACGGTATTTGACGCAGCATCGGCACAGATTTCCGAAATCCGGAATGCGTGTGAAACCATAGCAATGCTTTCCGAAAAAAGAATAGTGACCGTAAGATTCGGAGTAAAATCCGGATTAAAACCGGCTGATATTCTGAACGATTCGGAGAAACTTCCTGCAGAGACGCTGCTGATACTTGTATTTGAAAAAGAGGAACTCGACAAGGATATCCTCAAAGCCGCAGACGGTAAGGCTGCAGTATATGATTTTGCATCTCTTGATGAAAGGCTTCTCAGAGCATTTATAGGCAAGAGAGTCAGAGCCGAGGGCAAGACCATAGGAAACGCGGCGGCAAAAGCGTTTATAGAGTCAAGCGGATATTTTCACAAGGACAGTGATTATACTCTTTACAATCTCGAAAACGACCTCAAAAAAACAGCGGCATACTGTACAGGCGAGGAGATAACCGCAGAGGATATTGATACCGTTACAAACGTCAGTATCGAAAAAAACATATTTGCACTTGTTGATGCAGTCAGCAAAAACCGCAAGGATGAAGCCTACAGAATGCTCAGCAATCTCATTTCGGGAGGAGATTCGGTCCATCATATGCTTTCGATGATTACAGGGCAGTTTGAGATTATTCTTTCTGTTAAAGAGCTGAGAGAAAAAAGCATGAACAATGTGCAGATTCAAAAAGCACTCAGAATACACGAATACAGAATCAAAAAGGCTGTTCCTCTGGCCGACAGATATTCGGTAAAGGAATTAAAGCGCATACTGATAAGTGCCTATGAAATAGACAACAGCATCAAATCAGGACTTATGGAAGCCCGGCTTGCGCTGGAGCTTTTTATAGCGGAGATATGAGATATGAACAGACAGTTAAGGGCGGATACAGTGCTTGCCTCAGTGACATTGTTCTGGGGAGTTTCATATCTGCTTGTTGATATTGCTCTGGCTGAGACAGGGCCTTTTACTCTTAATTTCATCAGATTTTTCGGAGCTTTTGTCATTGCGGCGGCAGTTTTTTTTCCTAAGATAAAAAACGTTAACAAAACCACTCTTGCATACAGCGCGCTGATAGGGCTGATACTCGTGTTTGTGTATATAGGCTCAACCTTCGGAATCATGTATACCAGCCTTTCAAACGCAGGATTTTTGTGCGCTCTGACCTGTGTGTTTACGCCGGTTTTCGGTTTCATATTCAAAAAACAGATACCCGGCAGGAAATTTATATTTGTTGTTGTTATCTGTTTTACGGGAATTGCGCTTCTGTCGCTTGACGAGAATCTGAGACCGGCACCGGGGGATATAATATGTCTTTTGTGCGCAGTGTCATACGCTGCCGATCTGCTTGTAACCGAAACAGCTGTGAACAGGGAAGATGTCGATGCGTTTCAGCTTGGAGTGTTTCAGCTTGGGTTTACAGGGGTTTTCTGCCTTATAGCAGCGTTTGTATTAGAAACTCCGAGCCTGCCATGCAGCCCGAAGGTATGGGGCGCAGTGGTGTTTCTTGCTGTATTCTGCACAGGCGTAGCGTTTGTGGCGCAGACTGTGGCACAGCAGTATACATCGGCATCAAGAGCGGGTATAATATTCACGCTGGAGCCTGTGTTTGCAGCGATTACCGCATATTTTTTTGCGGGAGAAAGACTGATTCCCAGAGCCTATGCAGGCGCGGCGCTTCTTTTGCTTTCGCTTCTCATAATGGAAACCGATCTGAGCAGAATTGCTAAAAGGATATTCCGGAAACGAATAGAAGGATAAACAAAAATTTAACAATGTCTGGTATTGTGTCTGTTTACAACTTGTATACAAGATGATATAATGGTTTTATATTTACATAAACAATAGGAGGTCAAAAATGAGCAGTCAGTGTTGTTGCGGCGGCGATAAAGCCAACGCGTTTACGGAATTGGCACCGGTACTTGAAAAATACGCCAAGGTTCCGGGAAGTCTGATTACAATATTGCAGAAAACACAGGACATTTACGGATATCTTTCGGTAGATGCCATTAACTATATTTCTGAAATGACAGGAATCAGACCTGCAAAGATTTATGGAGTGGCTACCTTTTACTCACAGTTCAGATTAAAGCCTATAGGCAAATATCTGATTATGCTGTGTCAGGGTACAGCCTGTCATGTCAACGGTTCAAAAATGATAGAAGAGGCTGTATGCGAGCATCTTGGAATTTCTGACGGTGAAACAACAGAAGACGGTATATTTACACTTAACAACGTAGCCTGTCTTGGCTGCTGTTCGCTTGCACCCGTAATGATGGTCAAAAGCGCGGAGGGTGATGAAACCTACGGTAATCTTACCAAAGACAAAGTAAGAAAAATTCTTGATGAAATCAGAGAAGGGGCATAGGAGGTGAACAGTATGAAAGTTGTTATCGGACAGGGCAGCTGCGGCATTGCAACAGGCGCCAAAAAAACAGCGGCCGAGTTTGAGAAGCAGGTTGCAGAGAAAAATCTGGATGTTAAGATAGATGTTACAGGCTGCGTGGGCACGTGCTATCTGGAGCCTATAGTTGATGTCTATGAGGACAGCGGCAAAATGACCAGATATGTCAGAGTGCAGCCCGAAAATGTTGCAGAGATAGTTGACAGCCATCTTGCCGGGGGCAGACCTGCAGATAATATTGCAATCAGTGACGAGGACAGAGAATTTATAAATAAGCAGCACAGAGTCGTACTCAGAAACTGCGGCCTCATAAATCCTGAGAAAATAGAAGAATATACTGCTGTGGGCGGCTACAGGGCTGCCGAGAAGGCTGTTACACAGATGACCCCTGACGAGGTTATCGAGGAGATTAAAATTTCAGGCCTCAGAGGCAGAGGCGGCGCGGGCTTTCCTACATGGTTCAAATGGAATGCCGCCAAAAGCTCACCGGGCAAAGAAAAATACATCGTATGTAATGCCGACGAGGGAGATCCGGGCGCATTCATGGACAGATCGGTTCTTGAGGGCGACCCTCACTCACTTCTTGAAGGCATGATTATAGGCGGCTATGCAATGGGAGCCATGGAAGGCGTTATCTACTGCAGAGCCGAGTACCCTCTTGCAATCAAAAGACTTGAAATCGCCATGGAGCAGGCAAGAGAAAAAGGCTTTTTAGGAAAGAACCTGTTTGGCTCAGGCTGGGATTTTGACATCAGAATCAAAGCAGGCGCAGGAGCATTCGTATGCGGCGAGGAAACAGCACTTATCGCTTCACTTGAGGGCGAAAGAGGTATGCCCAGACTCAAACCGCCTTTCCCTGCAGCCAAGGGCTACTGGCAGAAGCCTACCAATATCAACAATGTTGAAACCTTTGCAAATGTGCCTTGGATAATGGCAAACGGCGGCGCGGCTTTCGGTGCCATGGGTACAGAGAAATCAAAGGGTACCAAGGTATTCGCGCTTGCAGGTAAAATCAAAAAGGGCGGACTTGTAGAGGTACCTATGGGACTTCCTCTGAAAGATGTAATCTTCGGAATCGGCGGAGGCATCAAAAACGACAAGGAATTCAAGGCAGTTCAGATGGGCGGACCGTCAGGCGGCTGTATTCCTGCCTCCCTTATAGATACTCCGGTAACATATGAGGACATCAACAAGACGGGCGCTATCGTAGGCTCCGGCGGTATGATCGTTATGGACGAAGATACCTGTATGGTTGACATGGCAAGATATTTCCTTGACTTCACCAGAAAAGAATCCTGCGGCAAATGCAACTACTGCAGAATAGGCACCAAGAGAATGCTTGAAATCCTCGAAAGAATAACACAGGGCGAGGGTCAGGACGGCGATATCGAAAAGCTGGAGGAACTGGCAGTGAAAATCAAAGACGGCTCGCTTTGCGGTCTCGGACAGACAGCTCCGAATCCTGTTCTTACTACTCTTAAATATTTCAGAAATGAATATGAGGATCATATCTATAATAAGAAATGCACAGCCAAGTCCTGCACCGCTCTTATTTCATTTGAAATTACAGACGCGTGCAAGGGATGTACGCTATGCGCAAGAAACTGCCCTGTTGACGCCATCAGCGGCAAGGTTAAAGAAAAACATATTATCGATAAAGACAAGTGCATTAAATGCGGCAGATGCGAGGAGCACTGCAAATTTAATGCAATAATAAGGAAGTAAGAAAGGAGGAATAAAATGAAAAATTTCAGATTAAACATTGACGGCAAAGAAGTATTCGGAATTCCGGGACAGACTATCTTAGAAGTAGCAAGAGAAAATGACATATTTATTCCTACTCTCTGCTATGATGAAAGAACTAAAATATACGGTTCATGCGGATTGTGCATGACAGAGGTTGAGGGCAATCCAAAGCTCTGCAAGGCCTGCGCAACACAGATTGCAGACGGCATGATTGTAAGAACCAATACCGACAGAGTTATAGAATCAAGAAAAACAAACCTTGAGCTTCTGCTTTCAAACCATGTGGGCGACTGCAGACCTCCATGCGTGCTGGCCTGTCCTGCAAACACAGACTGTCAGGGCTATGTGGGACTTATTGCAAACGGAGAATATGAAGAAGCCATTAAGCTTATCAAGGACAAAATTCCGCTGCCTGCGGCAATAGGCAGAGTATGTCCGCATCCTTGCGAAAAAGAATGCAGAAGAGGCCTTATAGACGAGCCGATTGCAATTCAGAATCTCAAAAGATTTGCAGCGGATGCAGATCTGATGGAGGATGCATGGGAGCCTGAAATCGAAGACGAAACAGGCAAGAGCGTAGGTATTATCGGCGGAGGTCCTATGGGACTTTCGGCAGCTGCGTTCCTAAGACAGATGGGACACAGTGTTACGGTATTTGAAGCCATGCCTAAAGCCGGCGGTATGTTAAGATACGGTATACCTGAATACAGACTTCCAAAGGAAGTTCTTGATCAGGAAATCGAGCTTATCGAAAGAATGGGAGTAAGCATTATAACCAATACGAAAATAGGCGCTGATATCCCGTTTGAAACAGTAAAACAGGACTTTGACGCGGTGCTTATCGGTATAGGCGCATGGGTATCAACAGGCGTAGGCTGCCCGGGTGAAGACTCAGAGGGCGTTATAGGCGGTATTGACTTCCTGCGCAAAGTAGTAAGAAACGAATATATAGACCTTGGCGAGAAGGTTGCCATAGTAGGCGGCGGCAATACCGCAATGGACGCCTGCAGAACAGCTGTAAGACTCGGAGCCAAAGAAGTCTATAATATCTACAGAAGAACCAAGGACGAAATGCCTGCCGATATGGTTGAAATCGTTGAAGCCGAAGAGGAAGGCGTTATATTCAAAAACCTTACAAATCCTGCAGAGGTCATAGCTGACGAAAACGGTCATGTTAAACAGGTTAAGCTGCAGGTTATGGAACTTGGAGAACCTGATGCCTCAGGCAGAAGAAGACCTGTACCTGTAGAGGGCAAATTTGAATATCTTGATGTAGATACTATGATTCTTGCAATAGGACAGGCAGTGGATGCAGGTATGTTTGAGGGCCTTGACAAAACAAGAAAGAACGCGATAGCATACGATCCCGAAACATTTATGACAAGCATTCCGGGAGTATTTGCCGGCGGTGACTGCGGCAATGACAAGATATCAATAGCAATTGAGGCCATTGCAGACGCAAGAAAATCCTCATATGTAATAGATGCATACCTTAACGGCGAAGATGTCAGATACGAAAAACCGTTCGTAGTCGAAAGACATGACATCACAGAAAGAACATTCGAGGACAGAGAAAGAGAATGCAGACCTGTAATGAGCCAGCTTGAAGCCAAAGAAAGAAAAGACAACTTCACAGAGGTTGTTGACGGCTATGACGAGGAACAGGCAGTTAAGGAGGCAAACAGATGCCTTGAATGCGGCTGTCACGACTATTTCGAGTGCAAGCTCATAGATTTTGCCAATGAGTACGATGTTAAACCTGACAGATTTGCAGGCGATATCAACAAGATAGAATATGAGGACAACCATCCGTTCATAGTAAGAGACCCTAACAAGTGTATTCTCTGCGGATTATGCGTAAGAGTATGCGACGAGGTTATGGGTGTCGGAGCGCTCGGTCTTGTTCACAGAGGATTTGACACGGTTGTTAAACCGACCCTCGAAAAACCTCTTGAGCAGTCAGGCTGTATTTCATGCGGTCAGTGCGTAAGCGTATGCCCTACAGGCGCGCTTCAGGAAAGACAGTCGGTTGCAAAGGAAGTTCCTGTTGAAACAGATATTACAGCTACAACCTGCGCATACTGCTCGGTAGGCTGCGGACTTGAGCTTGAATCCTGCGGAGATATGCTGATTAAAGCAAACCCTGACAAGGAAGCGCCTGTAAACGCAGGACTTGCCTGCGGCAAGGGCAAATGGGGATTTGACTGCTCAGTGCTTGAAGGCAAGCTGGTTGATCCTATGATTAAAGACGGTGACGGATTCAGGGCTACCGATTACCACGAAGCATTTGTATTGACTGCAAAGAAACTGGAAGCTGCTGCAGCCAGATACGGCAAAGACGCTGTAGCTGTTGCGGTTTCAGACAGATTTACAAACGAAGAAGCCTATGCAGTCAAAAAACTTGCAGGTGTTATGGGAGCTAAGACACTTTGCTTCAACAACAGAGCAAGCGGCATGGCACAGGTACTCGGATTTGATGCTTCACCTAACACTATAGACGAACTGCTTTCGACAGATGTAATTATAGCTGCGGGATTTAACTTCGCAGACAACCCTGTAATCGGCCTTAAATTAAAACAGGCTGCAGAGGCAGGCAGGGAAGTATATCTGATTAATCCTGCGGGATATGAGCAGCATATGGACTTTGCAAAGGCTATCTATACAGACAACGACCTCAATGCGCTTAAACAGATTGCAAAGACTGTAACAGAAAGCGGCAGTGCAGTTCAGGCAAAAGGCTATGAGGAATTTGCAAAGAGCCTCGCAGATATCACTGTTACAGACGAAATTAAAGCTGTTGCGGAAGCATATATGTCAGCAAAACATTCAATGATAGTATTTGCACAAAACCTTGTAACAACAGAAGCAGCTACCCTTATAGCTGATATAGCTGTTGTTTCGGGACATATCGGAAGCCCTAGAAACGGTATTCTTCAGGTTAAGGCCAAGAACAACTCACAGGGACTTGCTGATATGGGTATCAGAGCAGGCAAAGAGGCTATGGAAGGCGTTAAGGCGCTTCTGGTATTCGGAGAGGATCCTGTCGGCGCAGGTATGCTCGATGCGGCAGAGCTTGACTTTATGGCAGCAGTCGATACTCATATGACTGAGACCACCGAAGCGGCAGATGTAATTCTTCCGGGTACAGGCTTTGCTTCAACAGACGGTACTTTTACAAACACCGAAAGAAGACTTCAGCCTGTAGAGGCAGCCATTGAAGAAGACGTTATATTCAACAACTGGGAAATCGCAGCGGAAATCGCACATGTATACGAAGTGGAATTTGATTTTGAGGACACTTATGATATTTCATGTGAAATGGAAGATGTGCTTCCTGCATATAAATACGGCGAGCTTTATGAAATCTACGGCGGAGTTTTAACTCCTGCAGAGCCTCAGCTTGTAACTGCAGCTGATGCAAAATTTGCAGAGCCGTTAAAATGCACTGACAATCTGATGAACATGATTGCAGAGCGTCTGCCAAAACCGGTAAGATAGCAGTTTCAGTAATAAAGACAGAGTATGCACAGAATTCATTCTGGTTTTGCATACTCTGCTTTTTATATATGAAAAAGCTAATTAAATATTAATGGAATAAAAAATTCAAATTATTTTTGATTCCGATAAACCTTGTCAAGTTCCTTTATATCGTTGAAATTTCAATGCTATACGCAATTTGCAAAAAAATAAATTTAAGAATTGACGGTAAAAACAAGGTGTGATAAAATGGTAGCATAGAAAAAATATGAAAACGCACGGACAGGCCGTTTAGGCTGAATTAAATTTCAGCTTAGACGGTTTTTTGCTGTGCGTTTTTTGATTTCTAAATAACTTTAAAAAGGAGAAACAAAAATGAACAAGAGAAAACGAAAAAAGCAAAAAGCACAAAAGAAGAGAGAGTTCGTACCGTTCACACGTGACTGGATGTTTGCTGCGGTAACAAGAGATCCCGGTATATGCAAGGGACTGTTAGAGGTGATACTTCCAGGTGAGAATATCGAAAAGATAGAAATTGCCACACCGGAGAATCCCATAATGGATG
>CAVJEY010000067.1:0-11105 GCA_963648745.1 Christensenellaceae bacterium Phil1 | reverse complement strand
GATATATATATCTTTAAAGCTTTCGAACAGCGGCTCGATATATAACTTCTTCATATTCTCAAAAGAGCTGTTTTTATCAGAGCACCTCTCTGATATCCCTACCATAAATATATTTGCATCAAACAGTACGGGCTTATTGAGCAAATCGTGCAGGGCTGTTTTTTCTAATGGTGTAAACATACTGATTTACCCCCGTTTTGCATTTATAATCGAAAAAAGTTCATCGTCATCATCTTCGTCATTATCTGATGCTTCCTCCTGCCCGACAATGTTATTCACAAGTTCCATATCCAAATCCAATACTGCTGCATCTCTCAGAATGTCTTCTTTCGATACATTTCCTGTAGCATACGCAGCCTCCATATCCTGATATGTCTTGCTGTACGGAATTATATAGCTGTTGCCTGTACTGTATAACTCAGATACCCGTTTTTTAAATATCCGTATCTCCCAAAGCACCTTTTTTATGAAGTCATAGCTTCTGATATATCTGTTTATATCATCTATACAGTGTTCTTCTGCAAGTCTATATATTACGGCTTTAAGCGGCATCTGATACTTAATTGTCATTAAAATTATAAAAGCAGCAAACTGATTAAAATCCAGCGTATTTCTATCCGCTATATTTATTTTTCTGCAGTAGTCCTGCAGTTCGTGTGCTAATGCTTCATCAGGCAATAATATCTCTGCCGCAAACCTGCAGGCTTTTTTCTCATTTACATTTTTCAATGTGCTAAAGTCACATATATACGGTTTCTCTTTAAAAAACTGATAATCTTTGATATAATGGTAAAACTCATGCGCTGCAGTAAAAATCTGATTAACCAGCGGTTTATTGCTGTTAAGGATAATATACGCCCTTTCTTTTCCTACTGCAGGAATATAAAGCATACCATCAATTTTTTCAGACTCAAACGGAACCATTTCAAACCGTATGGCATCACTTTGTTTTTGTATCCAGTTGAACACTTCTGTTCCCATAGGCGCCAATGCATAGTCAACTCTTTTTTCTCTTGCCAGTTTTTTAATACCTGCAATCTCATCCGGTGTCAGCGATGCGGTATTAAAATCATACCCTGTCTGATAATACTGTTCAAACAGTTTATTGTAATCAATCGATGACATAGCTCCCCCTTTTAGCAAGCAGTTCATATTTTTCTTTAATCCTTATCCGCTCTGCCATTTCTTCAATTCTGGCTTTATCCGATGCTTCCAGACTTCCCATAAGATACACAAGTGCATCTGTCTCGGCTTCCGTAAAATAATCATCTGTGCTGTTCCCTGTCATATTGCAGACCCGACCCAGCATTTCTATTGTCGGCACCTGCTTACCGTTTTCGAGAAGCGATAAGGTCGGTCTTTTTATACTTAATTTTTTGGCAAAGCTATCCTGAGATTCTTCTCCTCTAAGTGAAATTAAATCTCTGCAGAATTTCTCTGCATTAAACTCCTTCATAATTTTTACCTCCTAAACACTTGTTAATATTCTCAACATAATTATATATTATATTATGCTTAATGACAATATTTTTAACACATCTTTGTGTTGAATTTCACAACTTCACAACTCCTCTATTTATAGAACACCAACAGAAAAAGACATACCTTTGCGATATGCCTTTTTGATATTTTTATCACGTGTCTGCCGCTATGCGTTAAGCGGGTATTTGGCTGTAAGCTCTGCAACTATCTGCTTTGCTTTCTCTCTGCTGTCCGCATCTTTGATTACAAGTGAGATTGCCTCTGCAAGTCTGTCCATATCCTCTGTATTCATGCCTCTTGATGTTACGGCTGCAGTTCCCAGTCTGACACCGCTTGTTACGTTAGGTGACTGAGGGTCGTTCGGAATAGTGTTCTTGTTGCAGGTGATGTTTGCCTCCTCAAGCAGCGCCTCCATCTCCTTGCCTGTAATACCCGTGCTAACAAGATCAACCAGCATCAGATGTGTATCGGTTCCTCCTGATACTATTGATATTCCTCTTTTGATAAGGCCCTCGCTCAATGCCTTGGCATTGGCAACAACATTCTGCTGATATACCTTGAACTCCGGCTGCAGAGCTTCCTTGAGGCATACAGCCTTTGCGGCTATAACGTGCATCAGCGGACCGCCCTGTATTCCAGGGAACAGCGCCTTGTTGAGCTTGAGCTCATCGGCAACCGCCTGACTGCTCATAATCATACCGCCTCTAGGGCCTCTGAGGGTCTTGTGAGTAGTAGTTGTTGTTATGTGTGCATATCCTATCGGACTCTGGTGAAGTCCTGCGGCAACCAGCCCTGCAATATGCGCAATATCGGCCATCAGATAAGCGCCGACTTCATCTGCGATTTCTCTGAATCTCTTGAAATCAATGGCTCTGCAGTATGCGCTTGCTCCGCAGACTATCATTTTAGGCCTGCATTCCAGTGCAATCCTGCGCACTTCATCATAATCTATAAAGCCGTTCTCATCAACGCCGTATGAAACCGGATTGAAGTATTTGCCCGACATATTAACCTTGCTGCCATGCGAAAGATGTCCGCCGTCCGAAAGGTTCATGCCCATAAAAGTATCTCCCGGTTTTAATACCGCAAAGAATACAGCCATATTTGCCTGCGCTCCGGAATGGGGCTGCACATTGACATATTCACAGCCAAAGAGCTGCTTTGCTCTCTCTATTGCCAGATTTTCGGCCACATCAACACACTCGCAGCCTCCGTAGTATCTTTTGCCCGGATAGCCTTCGGCATATTTGTTTGTAAACGGTGAGCCCATTGCTGCCATAACTGCCTTGCTTACCCAGTTTTCTGAGGCTATAAGCTCGATATGTGAATTCTGTCTTGCGATTTCGGCCTCTATAGCTGATGCTATTTCGCTGTCTGTTTTTCTTATTTCTTCGATTGAATACATATTTCCTCCCGCACAGCTTGCGCACTGTGTTCCTTTCTTTGTCTTTTGTCTATAAAAATTATAAATTACGGACATATTTTTTGCAAGTCGTTAAATCATATATTTTCGTCTTTGCGCTACTGCAATTAATCGCCGCCTGTCCATGACGGATTATTCATAAGGCTTGCCCTGATGGATGCCAGAGCCTCCATTGCCCTGTCATAATCAATACGGTCGCTGTCTCGAAGCACATACTGATTCTGCATTATATCATATGCCCTTCGGACATACACATTTGATGCCGCATCAGTAAAAAATGAAAACTCCGAAGGCTTAACTCCGGGAATGCCGTCAAGGCGTTCTTTCTCTTCCATAATGCGAATGTCCAAAAGCAGCTTCATTTGCTCTTTATCCGAGAGCAGCTGAACAATTTTCTTATGCTCCCGAAGAACAGTTCAATCGTAAATATGTTTTGCGGCTTCAAATGCCCTGTGAGATTCTGAGGACTTGCGTACATACGCCTCCGCAGCAAAAATCTTATCAACGAAAATACGCTCCATCGAAATAGTTTGAATGGAAAAAGGTCGCACCTCGTACTGTGCTTCAAGAATCTGTTTCTGTTCATCCGAAGCAAGATCGTAAATCATAGCGCAGACAACCATACTATCCACCGGCTCACTGATTGTAAAAGATGTCGCCTCGATTTTCAGTTTGCCAAACCGCTGTAAAGCATCGCTCGCATCATAGGCAGTTATAGGGTCATACGTATATACAGCTACTACCTCCGAGCGGTTTGTCTTTCCGGCGTTCGGGTCTCGAACCAAAGACATATATTTCTTTGTAGCCTGTTTCAGACGTTTTGCATTTTGTGACCGGCTGCAATCTCTTGTATCAACAGATATATCTATATCCTCAGAAAAGCGGTTTGTGGTTCTGAGAGCTTTATATAACGCAGTTCCTCCTTTGAAATATGCAGCAAGACCGTTCTTCTGCTTTTTTTGCAAGTTCATTAAGTATAAGAACCACATAGTAGTCCTTTTCCAGCACATCGCTTCTGTACCCGGTTTTATTATGGATGCTTTCAATCAGAACATGAAAAGCGTCCTTGTCCAAATGGAGTTTCATATCACAATTCCTCCTTCTCCTGCGGTATGTGCAAGCTGCATAATGGTGTTCCTGCTATAGTAACGGTCTGCAAAAAACAAAAGCTTTTCATACAGCAAATCATTCTCTCGAATATAGTTTGCTATAATCTCATAGGGATGTTCCGCATCAACAGGCGCTTTTTCCATAAGTTCCAAAGCATCCAGAGTCTGCAGATAGGCTCTGTTGTCCGCATTTACCGCTACCTTTGGCGGCCGTATTACGACACCCAGCTTCTTATCTGTTCTGGCGCATTCTCTCGCTACATTTGTGGCAATAACCTGTTCTTTTGGCATCTGCGTTGTGAGTCCCATATGGTGAAGCAGTGCAAGCCCTGTTTCATAACCTTTGTTCGGAAGCAGATATTTGTCAGCAATGAGCTTCTCACGGTCAATCCCTCTTTCACCAAAAGGTGTAACAACAGTACGAAAATAAATTCCTTTTTGATAAAAGCGAAGTTCCGGAACAATGTTTCCGTCCATAATACGCTTGACAGCGATAGAGGCTGCTGCCGCAGCATCCTTCATTTCAAGCGCAAATCTGCCTGCTAGTTTTTCTGCAATCTGCCTTATATAAATTGGCATACCGGGTGGTGCCTGCTGCAGCAGCTTGCAGGTGAAATCCATATAAGTCATACTGTGTCATCTCCTTTTTGATATATTATATACGTTATTCACAAAATTAATACGTATATATTATATCATCAGCGAGGCAAAAGGTCAATGACTACGCAGATTTTCATTTGCAGCTTCTCAAAAGTCTTTGTTCTCCTGCTCCGCTTCGTCTATCTTTACAACCGACACCTCATATGCCGTATGCACCGTCACATTTCCCTCGTCATCTTTTTTGTTGTACTGTCTTGACTGGATTCGCCCCTCTATGCAGATTTTTTCTCCCACATCCATGGCCGCCGCATAAGCTGCGTTTCTGCCCCATGCAATGCATGGTATATAGTCGGATTTGTTGTACATTCTGTTTACAGCCAGCATAATATCGCATATTTCTCTGCCAAGAGGCGAGGTTCTCCTGACCGGTGCCTTGCATATGTATCCTTCAAGATTTATTTCGTTCTGGTAATACTCTATATCCTCAAGAAGCTCCAGTTCTCTTGCAAACACAACAACATTCAGTCTGTTTTTGCCGTTTACCGCTGTGTTGTAGGTTCTCACCTGCCCGTTTATATGAAGCATATCGCCTTTGTTTAAGGTTTTGTCAAAAAGCAGCCTGTCTGAAACCATAACATTAATCGCATCTCTGTAGCCGCTTCTTCTGTCAATGGACAATTCCAGCTGGTAAAATGTTTCACCATATGTCTTATGACTTAATACAAGTTCTCCTGTAATCTCACCTGTCAGAACAGCAATGTTTGTTTCCAGCCTCTCCATTAAAAAAATCCTCCCTGATAAAAGTGTATGTTACATTTTATTAGAAAGGATCGGTTTTATTCATATTATTTAAGTTGAAGCCGCATAACCTCAGGTCTGCACTCTGTGCCGTACTGCGGACAGGTGAAACATTCAAAGAACTGCGGTGCCTCATCTCTCCCGATGGTTACAAAGCCGGATTTTCTGAAAAACCCCGGCGCTCTTGCAACAAGAAATATGCTGCTGCCGCCTCTTGATGCCGTTTCATCTATAATGCAGTCAAGAAGCCTCCTGCCTGCTCCTGTTTTGCGGTAAGGCTCGTTTACCGCTATTCCGTCAACAATAAACTGTCCTTCACGCAGAGCAAGCACCGCGCCGCCCTGCAGGCTGCCGTCCTCTCCTGTGAGCTGCCAGCACTTCACAATATCAGTAGGCACAGGCTCATCCTCGCTGAATTCAAGTCTGTTGGCTATAAACAAAGGCACAAGCAGGTCATAGTCTTTAGTTTCCGTTATTCTTAAATCTTTCATAATAGTCACGCTCCGCTTTGGTTACAAACACTCTGATTTTATCATGCAGCACCGAGAAATCAAGCGGGAGTTTTTCGCCATGCTCTCCGTCAACATCCGTCGGTATGTCCACATCCGACTCTATAAGGAGTCTGTCTGTCTTGAATGTAAGAATCCTGTGGTCATCAAGATGCACGCCCTGAAGCACTTTAATTCCGAGAGGAACCATTTCAAGTATAGGCATTTTGCGAAACAGTATCACATTCAGCAGTCCGTCGTTTATCTCACTGTCCGGTGAAAGATTCTTGAAGCCGCCTGCAGAAGTGCCGTTCATAACTATCATAAAAAACATCTCTTCCTCAAAAACATTGTCAGGTGTAGTCAGCTTCACATCTATCGGCTTCAGCTCCGTAACCTCGGATGCACCCTTGAGATAATACGCAAATCTTCCCAGGGTGTTTTTCAGTACAGGGTCTGTTTTCTGGCTCACATCAACCATATTGCCCATAGCGGCAACGTTGATGAAATATTTACCGTTTACTATACCGACATCAACAGGCACCTGATAATCACCCAGCGCAATGTCTATCATGGCATCTATGCTGTCAGGCATTTCAAAGTAAGATGCAAAGTCATTGGCTGTTCCCGACGGAAATATTGCAATAGGCAGGTTTATGCTGTTTCTGATAAGCGCATTGACACATATGTTGATGGTGCCGTCACCGCCTGCGACAATAACCTGTCTGTATTCTGCCTGATCCATTTCAGACAGCAGCATATTCAAAGTCTCGCCTTTTTCGGCTCTGACAGGTAATATTATATAGCCTGCTTTCTGGCACCTGTCAATAATATGATCCAGATTGTTTTTGAACATTCCGTTTCCCGAAAACGGATTATAAAACAGCAGTATCTTTTTTTGTTTAGTTTCGCTCATTGCCTAGAATCCTCCTTATCTCCCCAATTAAGTATAACGATCCCGCATATAAAACCGCATCATAATCACCTGCCGCAAGCTCCGCTGCCGCCACAGCCTCCTGCGGGGAAGCTGCTTTGGTGCAGTCGCAAAGTCTCTCCTCTATCTTGGCCTGCAGGCTGTCTGCCGAAAGCTTCCTGTCGCTTACAGGCTCACAGGCAATAAAATGTGAGGCTATCCGCGTGAAATTATCAAGAATCCCGTCTGCATCCTTGTCTGCAAGTATACCGCATACCATAAGCACTCTGTCTCTTGCAAAGTATTTTGTCATTGTATCTGCCAGTGCCATGGCACCCGCTTCGTTGTGTGCTCCGTCAAGTATTGTATACGGGTTTTCTGATATTATTTCAAAGCGTCCTGTCTGTACGGCTTTTTTGAGGCCTTGGTACAGGTCGCTGCGGTTTATTTTAATTATTCTCTGTTTTCTCAAAAGCTCTATGGCCGCAAGAGCTGCCGTCAGATTGCTTATCTGATGCTGCCCGGTCATGGAGATTTCCACTCCGCTGTAATCTGTCCCCATTATCTCAAAATCAGCAACGGAGCCTCCCAGCCGTTCTTCTGCGTGTTTTGGCTTTATTCCGGATGCGTCGGTAAACAGGCAGCCCTGCCTGTACGCCTCTGCCGCTATGACCTTTGCTGCCGCAGGCTCCGGCACATTCGATATAACCGGCACGCCCGGTTTGATTATACCTGCTTTTTCGGCGGCTATCTGCTCTATCGTATCACCCAGCCTGTCGGTATGATCAAGTGATATCGATGTTATTATGCTGACAAGCGGCTCCCTGATTATATTGGTCGAATCGCCTCTGCCGCCAAGTCCCACCTCAAGTACCGCAAAGTCTGCCCCTGCTTCCCTGAAATACACAAATGCGACTGCTGTTATGACTTCAAACTCTGTAGGAGAATCATATCCCATTTTTATCATTTTTTCAACAGCTTCAAGAACAATTCCCGTATATTTTTCAAGCTCCGCATCTGATATGTATCTGCCGCCAAGCTGGATTCTTTCGTTGAACACCTCTATAAACGGGGAGGTATAAAGACCTGCCCTGTATCCGTTTGCCAGAAGCGCCTCGTATATATATATGCAGCATGAGCCTTTGCCGTTGGTCCCTGCAACATGGATGCACTTTAGAGCATCCTGGGGGTTCCCAAGAAGCTCCATAAGCACATTCATTCTTTCAAGTCCCAGTATGCTGCCGAATTTATTAAATTCTTCTATTCTGTCTATTGCACCCATTACAGTTTTTTCTCTACCATGGCAAGTCTTTCGGTTACCTTTGCAAGCATATCCTCATACATAACCTTTTTCTCTTTTTCGGCTGCGATTACCTTTTCGGGAGCCTTGCTTACAAAGCCCTGATTTGACAGCTTGCCTGCAACTCTTGCCACTTCGCCTTCGAGTTTTTTCTTTTCTTTTGTGAGTCTTTCAAACTCTGCCTTGTAATCAAGCAGGTCATCTGACGGAATATATATTTCAGCCCCTGCAATTACCGCTGACATTACATCTTCAGGAACCTCTGACTTGTCTGTTATAAATTCTATGGCTGTGATATTTGCCATTCCTCTGATGTATCTTTCGGCTGATTTAACAAGCTCCATATCGGCCGCATCCGCATATATCACCGCTCTGAGTTTTTTTGACGGCGCCGCATCGGCTTCTGCTCTGATGTTTCTTATTGCTCTGATTGCCTCCATCGCAAGCTCAAGCCTTGCTGTTTCGGCTTCAAATGTGAGAGCCTCGTCATAAACCGGCCAGCTTGATTTAATCAGGAAGTTTTCAGGGTTGTCCGCCTTGATTTCGCCCTTTGGCAGATAGCTCCAGATTTCCTCAGTTATAAACGGCATAAACGGATGAAGCAGTGAAATCATATCCTTCAGCGCTCTTATGAGTACAAATCTTGCGACTTTTTTGTCCTCTTCATCATCACCGTACAGTCTGCCCTTAACAATCTCTATATACCAGTCACAGTATTCGTTCCAGATTACATCGTAAACCTTCTGTCCCGCAAGAGCAAGGTCAAATCTGTCCATTGCCGCCGTAACGTATTTAACGGCTTCATTTACTCTTGAGAGTATCCACTTGTCCTCATCCTGCAGTGCCATCTGCGAAATGTCACCGTCAGCTATATCTTTGAAGCTGCCGTCCTCGTTCTGCAGGTTCATAATAACAAATCTTGAAGCGTTCCATAGCTTGTTTGCAAAGTTTCTTGAGGATTCAAGCTTGTCTGTCTTGAATCTCATATCGTTACCCGGTGTAATACCTGTTGTAAGCATAAATCTGAGCGCATCTGCACCGTACTGGTCTATTATTTCAAGCGGGTCTATGCCGTTGCCCAGTGACTTGCTCATCTTGCGTCCCTCTGCATCTCTTACAAGGCCATGAACATATACATATTTGAACGGCACTTCTCCCATGGTTTCAAGAGCCGAAAATACCATTCTTACCACCCAGAAGAATATTATATCATATCCTGTTACAAGTACGTCTGTAGGATAGAAGTAGTCAAGGTCCTCTGTCCTGTCCGGCCAGCCCAGTGTCGAGAACGGCCACAGTGCAGATGAGAACCATGTGTCAAGCACATCTTCATCCTGTCTGATATTGGTGCTGCCGCATTTAGTGCATTTCTGAGGCTCGTCAAGGCATACCATAAGCTCGCCGCAGTCCTGACAGTAGTATGCCGGGATTCTGTGACCCCACCAGAGCTGTCTTGAGATGCACCAGTCTCTGATTTCCTCGAGCCAGTGGAGGTATATTTTTTCAAATCTCTCAGGCACATGCTTAAGATCGCCTTTTTTTGCTGCTTCGATGGCAGGCTTTGCAAGGTCCTCCATTGCAACAAACCACTGGTCTGACAGCATCGATTCAACTGTAGTATGACATCTGTAGCATTCTCCTATAGGTATTACTTTTTCTTCTGTTTTTACTAAAAATCCTGCCTTGTCAAGATCTTCAACCCATGCTTTACGGCATTCGTATCTGTCCATACCCTCGTATTTGCCGGCAAGCTCATTCATTGTGGCATCAAGATTGATGCAGCATGGCATATCGAGGTTGTGTCTCTGTCCCACCTCAAAGTCATTAGGGTCATGCGCCGGAGTTATTTTTACTGCGCCTGTTCCTTTTTCGGGATCGGGATAAGGGTCTGCTATGATTGGAATTTCTGTTCCGACAAGCGGCAGTATTACCTTCCTGCCTACCATATCCCTGTATCTTTCGTCATCAGGATGCACTGCTATGGCCACATCGCCAAACATTGTTTCAGGTCTTGATGTTGCAACGATTATAGGTTCTCCGCCTTCCTCCGCCGCATCATATCTGAAATACCAGTATTTGCCGTTTTTGTCCTCATGCTCTACCTCTGCATCAGACAGCGATGTGCCGCACTGAGGGCACCAGTTAATAAGGCGGTTGCCTCTGTATATCAAACCCTTTTCGTAAAGCTGCACAAACAGGGTTCTTACTGCGCGGTTGCAGCCCTCGTCCATTGTAAAGCGCTCTCTTTCCCAGTCGCATGAATCGCCAAGCTTACGGCACTGTCTGGTGATTCTTCCGCCGTATTCTTCTTTCCATGCCCATGCTCTTTTGAGAAATTCCTCTCTGCCGAGGTCTTCTTTTTCGAGGCCTTCCTCTGCTCTGATCTTGTCTACCACCTTAACCTCTGTGGCTATGCTGGCATGATCCGATCCCGGAAGCCACAGTGCGCTGTAGCCCTGCATTCTTTTCCATCTTGTCAGAACATCCTGAAGGGTCTGGTCAAGAGCATGCCCCATATGAAGCTGCCCTGTTATGTTTGGAGGCGGCATTACGATAGTGTAAGGTTTCTTGCTCCTGTCCACCTCTGCTCTGAAAGCGCCTTTTTGCTCCCACATCTCATAAATTCTGTCTTCAAAATCCTTGGGATTGTATGTTTTTGCCAGATTCTTTTCCATTCGATAATCTCCTTGTTAAAATAATTTACTTTGCCCTTCTGCAGATACAAGAACGCCCTCTGCAGACTGGCTGCAAAGGACGAAATATTTCCGCGGTACCACCTTTGTTCCTGCATATCATATATATGCAGACACTCATTTATCGCAAAACTCAGAAGCAACCTTCGTAATACACATTCCTGCGAAGCTCTCAGCCTGTAGACTCCGCTCTCTGTAAAGCGCTCTTATTACTACTCCTCTTCATCACCGTTTTTATTAAATTAATAAGGTGAGAACGGCTCACCTATAGTATTAGTCTATATTATTTTTGCTAAAAG
>CAVJEY010000066.1:0-11199 GCA_963648745.1 Christensenellaceae bacterium Phil1 | reverse complement strand
GGAGTCGGTCAAAAAATCAGAGGGCGAAGAAATTCTCAAAAAAATAAAAAAGGACGATTACTGTATTACCCTTGAAATCAAAGGCAAACAGCTCTCATCCGAACAGTTTGCGGAGAAACTTTCCGCTCTTGCACTTGCGGGAAGAAGCAGTATCGCCTTTGTAATCGGAGGCTCACTGGGGCTTTCGCAGGAGGTAAGTGCACGCTCTGATTTCAAACTGTCATTTTCACCGATGACATTTCCACATCAGATGATGAGGGTTGTACTGCTGGAGCAGATTTACAGATGCTTCAAAATCAACAATAACGAAACCTATCATAAGTAGGGCAAAATAATAACTTGAAGATGTTTACAAAAGTGTTGTTAAAGCAACACTTTTTTGATATATTTATAGTATAATTAGAGTATATCTATTATAGAAGGAACGGTATGTTGGATACTAAATCAATGGAAATCTTAAAAAAATCAGGGCTTTTTGACAGACTGTCGGACAGGGAGTGCGAGCTGCTGTTCAGTATGATAGCCATAAGTGAAAAAAGCTACAGCAAGAGAGAAATCATTGTCCATGAGGGCAGTGAGGTGCAGCATTTTTTCATAGTCAAAAAAGGCAAGGTCATAGGAGAAAAATTTCATATAGAAGGAGAAACAGACCTGCTGAATGTATTTGAGGAAGGCGAGATTCTGGGGCTTGAAGCCGCCAGTTCAACCCTCAAAACCAGCCCTCTCACTTATACCGCAGACACTGAGGCTGCAGTCATAATGATTGAAATTGCATCGATTCTGAGCTGTCCTCTCAAAGAAGTAATACTTGAGAATATAATTCATCTGCTGTCGGACATCAGCATCAGGCAGATGTATAAAATACAGGTAATATCAAAGCATGGGCTTCGTGAAAGAATAATGGCTCACCTGCTTATTATGCAGCGCAAGAGAAACTCGGAAGTATTTGACATCAGAATGAGTCAGGAACAGCTTGCGCAGTATCTGTGCGTCAACAGAAGTGCTCTGTCATATGAGCTTAACAAGATGAAAAAAGAAGGAATTATAGACTTTAAGAAAAGCAAATTCAAAATTCTTTAATTTTTTTTCAAAAATGTTGGCGCGACAACAAAACTTTGCGAAAAAATAGTGTAGTATATAAGCATAGAAGTTTTATCCAATAAAAAATAAAATAAAACGTTTGCCTCGTGTTACAGACCGGAAATTTTTCTGGTCTGTAATTTTTTATGCAGCTTTTGGCATAATATATACAAAGGAGCTGACATGAAACGGATAGCATTTGTTTTGTTTTTATTTATAATTACCGGTATGGCGGTGCAGGGCGTGTACGGAAGCGAAGCGGCTTCTCAGAGAGTCCTGTCTGTTACAGATGACCCGTATACTTCTGTAACGGTAACATGGAAAGGTGACGGAGCTCCCCAGACAGTGCGATTTATGAAGAAAACCGGCGCCGGTAGGGAAAAGTTTGCCGGCTACAGAGAAGCGGCAGGTGAGTCTGTCAGGGTATGGCAGGGCTATTACAGGTATGAGGTGGACATGAAGTATCTGATGCCCGGCGGAGAATATGTGTATCAGATTTATGACAGCAAGGGAAAAGCGCTGTCGGATATAAGGGAGTTTAATGTTCCGTCAGGCGATGAAAAACAGACAAAATTCATATTCATAGGCGATGTGCAGTATGAGGTGCGGCAAAGAGATTATCAGATATGGCAGGAGCTTTTAGAAACGGCATATAAAAATAACAGAGATGCCGCATTTGTTCTTACTGCAGGCGACATGGTGGATTCGGGAAACAGCAGAGCCGACTGGGAGATGCTGCTTGAAAGCGGCGAGAATGTATTTGCCTCGCTGCCTGTTATGAGCGCTGTAGGCAATCACGAAACAGACGGGACTATACCCGCATACCTTGAAATGATGGCGCTTCCGAAGAACGGGCCGGCAGGCCTTGCGGAAGAATTTTATTCTTTTGATTACGGGTTTTGCCATATCACGGTTATGAATTCAAGCTTTCTTCTCAAAGAAAGACAGAGAGCAGACGGCAGCAGCTTCTATGAAAAAGAGAAAAAAGCTGTTCTGAACTGGCTTGAGGCAGACCTTAAAAACACGCAGGCAAGATGGAAAATAGTCTGTATGCACCATCAGCCATACGGTGTGAATGATATCAACAAAGTCTACAAAAGAATAAGGCAAAGCTGGATTCCCGTAATGGAAAAATACGGGGTTTCGCTGTGTTTTTCGGGGCACCATCATCTGTATATGAGAACTGAGGAAATAAACGGGATAACATATATACAGGGTAACTCAGGTCAGAAAAGAAGCGACTATTTCGATGTGAACAATCTGCCGTCATATATTGAATATATGAACAGACGCGACAGCACCTATGAGGTGGTAAACGCCACAAAGAAAACTCTTGAAGTTACGGCATACAACAGGGAGGGTGAAGTTGTGGACGGATGGAAATACGGAGAAAGCCCAAAACAGACGCGGTGGGACAGATTTATAGAGTGGATAAAAAATTTCCTTGGAATATGATAAGGAGCAACATCTGAGGCGGGTTTTGTGATACAATAAAATACAGTAAGAGAGATTTAACGAAACGGAGGCGCAGTATGTCAATCCAGGAATCGGGAGAAATGTACCTTGAAGCCATACTCAGACTTGGAGAAAACGGCAGCGATGTCAGATCTGTAGATATAGCGGATTATATGAACTTTTCAAAACCCAGTGTAAGCAGAGCTGTGGGTGTTCTCAAACATGACGGATATATTACTGTTGACGGCAAAGGATATATTACATTTACGGAAGAGGGCAGGAAAACCGCAGAAAAAATCTACGAAAGGCACAGAGTACTTACGGAAGTATTCATATCACTTGGAGTTGACCCGCAGACGGCGGCAGAGGATGCCTGCAGACTGGAGCACGATATAAGTGATGTGACATTTGAGGCAATCAGAAAACATACAGGCAAATAACAGGAATCAAAAACCCTTCCGGCATATTGATGTGCGGGAAGGGCTTTTTTCAGTCAAATTTTCTGACGGCGTTTACATACTGCTGCACCATGCCGAGGTTGGCATAAAGATATGTAAACTTGTCGGATTTTCGGGTTTCAAGCAGCCTTGCATCGACAAGCTTTTTGATGTGCTGTGAGGTGGTCGCCTGCGCGTATCCGAATTCCGCAATCAGATCCTTGTTGCAGACAGGGGTTCTCTCTCTGTTGCATTTCATAATATATCTGAACATTTTTATTCTTGCAGGGTGTGCAAAAGCATCTGATACTTCTGCAATCAGCAGCACTTCCTGCTCCTGCATTGTGTCGGGTTCTTTTCTGAGTCTCATGTTGTCTCTCCTTTGAATATTGCCTATTTACAATACATCATATTGTGCCAAAAGTCAAGGAAAACCGTCGAAAATTGTCACATTTTGAGGTGGCATAATCGCAAATAAGTGTTATACTTATATACATAAGAAAGGCGGTAGTGAGACTTGAAGCTTGTAATCTGCACAGACAGCAAAAACGGTATAATGTTTAACGGCAGGCGGCAGTCACGTGACAGGGCGGTATGCGAGGACATACTGGCTATGCTGGGAGCAGCGCTTCTTTATACGGACAGCTGTTCCTTTCGCCTGTTTGACAGGTACGGTGACAACAGAGTCGTATGCAGTGACAACCCTGCAGCCTCTGCAGGCCGAGAGGATTTCTGCTTTGCGGAGAATATGGATATGACATCTGCTGCAGCCCAATCGGATATGCTGATTGTATACTGCTGGAACAAAGTCTACCCTGCCGACAGGTACTTTGATGTGGATACAGAACTGTTCAGCCTTGTTTCGGAAACCGAATTCAAAGGCAGCTCTCACGAAAAAATAACCAAAAGGGTGTATAAGAGATGAAACTTCGACTTAAAATTACAGCGGTGCTTTGTGCAGCGCTTTGCATGGTAACGGCAGGCTGCAGTGCAGAGACGCAGGTGGCAGGCAGTAAAGACAGCGCCATTGAGCTTTCACAGGTACCCGATTACAGCGGACAGCCGTATACTGCAATTAACAACAACGAGCCTGAATTTGATGAAGCGGATTTTACAACCGCTTCCTTTGAAACCTACAGCAGTCTTGACAGTCTGGGCAGATGCGGCACTGCTTATGCCAATATAGGCAGGGAGCTGATGCCCACAGAGAAACGGGGCAGCATAGGCTCGGTGAAGCCTTCAGGCTGGCATACTGTTAAATATGATAATATCGACGGCAGATACCTGTATAATCGCTGTCACCTTATAGGCTATCAGCTGACAGGGGAAAACGCCAACGAGAGAAATCTGATTACAGGCACCAGATATATGAATGTGGAGGGTATGCTTCCTTTTGAGGATATGGTTGCCGACTATATCAGAGAAACAGATAATCATGTGCTGTATCGTGTAACACCGATATATGACGGGAACAATCTGCTGGCAGACGGAGTACAGATGGAAGCGGCTTCTGTTGAGGATAACGGCGAGGGTATTTACTACAATGTCTATGTATATAACGTGCAGCCGGGAATTTATATAGATTATGCTACAGGAGAAAGCAGCCGGCAGAGCAGCGGGACATATAGCAACAGCAGTGTGACAGAATATGTGCTTAATACAAATTCCCGCAAATTTCACTACGCAGACTGCGCAAGCGTCAGAGATATTTCAGAGAAGAACAGACAAACCTGCAAAGACAGCAGGGCATCTCTGATAGACAGAGGATATGAGCCATGCGGCAGATGCAATCCGTAGCAAAGGAGAAATTCACTTATGAAAACCTGTATACTTATGGCAAGCCCGCGCAAAGAGGGCAATACGGCAGCGCTTACCAAAGTGTTTTGCAGTGAGCTTGACAGGCTCAACGAGAAGTTTACATATCACTGTCTGTATGACATGGATATAGCAGGATGCATTGCCTGCAGACGATGCCAGCAGGAATGGAGCGGCTTTAACTGTTTCAGAAATGATGATATGCAGCAGATAGCAGAGGATATACTTGATTCGGACATTATACTGTTTGCAACTCCGATTTATTCGTGGTACTGCACTCCTCCACTCAAAGCGGTTATGGACAGGCTTGTCTACGGCATGAACAAATACTACGGTGAAACAAAAGGCCCTTCAATATGGGCGGGCAAAATTCTTGCCGCAGTAACCACCTGCGGGTACCCGCCGGAAAAAGGCTCTGATCTTTTCGAGGAGGGGCTCAGGAGATACTGCAGGCATTCGGGTCTTGAATTTGCAGGGATGCTTACAGAGCGTCACGAGGGATATGGCACAGTGTTTATGGACAGTCAAAAAGCAGAGCATATAAAAGAGTTTGTGCATCTTCTCTATGGTGGCGGGCATACTTCTGTTTAGGATTTTTTTGCCGAATCAGCCCGTAAATCAGCTCAAATAACAGCAGCTGCAAATGCTGCCTGCGATAAAACAGGGGGCATTTTTTATTTTTTGAAAAAAGGGTGTTGACAAACAATCAAAGAGGTATTATTGTATTAAGCGAGTAATACAATAATACAAAAGGATTAGAGAAAGGAGAAGAAATGGAGTGGACATTTAAGGAAGGCATACCTATTTACACACAGATAGCAGACAAAGTGAAGATAAGTATTGCAAGCGGTCTTTTTGAGCCGGGAGCCAAGCTGCCGCCGGTAAGAGATATGGCTCTTGAGGCGGGGGTTAACCCCAACACAATGCAAAAAGCATTCGCACAGCTCGAGAGAGAGGGGCTGCTTCATTCGGTGAGAACCAGCGGGAGATTTGTAACGGAGGAAAAAGAAGTGCTTGATAATCTGAAAAAAACTCTGAGCCGGGAATATATAAACGAGCTGTTTGACAGCCTCGGCAAACTCGGCATGAGCAGAGAGGAAATAGTTGATGCGGTAAAACAGTGGAGCAGGGAGGAATAAAATGAGTATATTACAGTGCAAAAACCTATCTAAAAAATACGGAGCCACAGAAGCTCTGAAGGATATTGACCTTGAGCTTGATGCAGGAAAAATAGTAGGACTGCTGGGACCTAACGGCAGCGGCAAAACAACATTTATCAAACTGGCAAACGGGCTTCTGAAGCCGTCTGAAGGTGAGATTCTGATAGGAGGGCGCAGACCGGGCAGGGAAACCAAGGCGATGGTGGCATACCTTCCGGACAGAGATTTTCTTCCGGACTATATGTCGGCAAGCCAGCTTATTAAATACTACAGTGATTTCTTTGAAGACATGGACGAGGCGAAGGCGGAGGAAATGCTCAGGAGCCTTGAACTTGACAAGGATATGAAGCTCAAAAAAATGTCAAAGGGTACTAAGGAAAAAGTACAGCTCATACTTACAATGAGCAGGGATGCCAAGGTGTATTTTCTCGATGAGCCGATTGCGGGCGTTGACCCTGCGGCCAGAGATTATATACTCAGGACAATCATTACAAACTACAATCCGGATGCACTGGTGGTAATAAGCACACACCTGATAGCAGATGTGGAAAACGTGCTTGACGATGTCGTGTTTATCAAAGACGGCAGTATAGTTCTCCATAAGGATGCCGACGCAATCCGTGAGGATGAAGCAAAGAGCATAGACAGATTATTCAGGGAGGTATTCAAATGCTAGGAACATTGATGAAATATGAATTAAAATCGGTAGGCAGAGTAATGCTGCCGATATACGGAGCGTTTATAGTGATAAGCATACTGTTTGGCATATCGCTGTCTGCAGGCGAAGGCAGCGGCAATATCGACTCATTCATGGCAGATGTCATCATATCGGTAACGGGAATAGTATATGCACTTATGGCGGTTGCAGTATTTGTAGTTACAGTAATGATGCTCATACAGAGATTTTATATAAATCTGCTGGGCAGCGAAGGATACCTGTGCTTCACACTCCCTGTGAATACCGGTGCGCACATTGCAAACAAAATGCTTTCTGCGGTTATATGGACCCTGTGCGGAGCTGCGATAGCGGTTATATCGGCTGTCATATTGCTTTTGTTCTTTGTGTCGCCGGGAGAAATCTTTGCTGAGATTGACAGAGTATTTGACGAAATTGCGCTTTATTTCAGCGGCGGACAAATTGCTCTTTATACGGTTGAGGCGTTTGTGTGTGCAGTGCTTGCCTGCGGGCTTATTGCAGCCAAAATCTATGCTTCGATAGCGGCAGGACAGATATGGTCAAATCACAGAGTGCTGGGAGCGGTTGCCGCATATATAGTATTTGGAATAGCCGAGACAATACTGTTTAATATTGTAAGAGCAGTCATAGGTAGTTTTAATGCCGTTATTACTATTGACAGCTCCAATATCGGTGAGGCATTTATGTATGTCATAGCAGTGCAGGCAGTGCTGATTGCGGCATACTGGGCGGTGACCTATCTAATGCTTGACAGGAAACTCAATCTGCAGTAGCAGGGGTTTGGAAAAAAGGGGTTAATACAGATAAATTTGAGGCTGCTGCATCAGAAATATCCGGTGCGGCGGTCTTTTTTGAAGTCCTGCGCCTCAGGTATGGCTGCCTGCGGCATACAGCTTTTTCTGCAAAGTTATATTGAAACAGCAGCCGCGGGAGGCTATAATGTGTTTACGTGTTAGTGAAAACATCGGGAGCAACAGAGAAAGGGGTAATTATGAAACCGGGAAAACATCTTAAAACATCAGTTATTGCAATAGTAATCATGTCTCTTGTATTCGGGGCAGCCTCATTTCAGACTGCATCTGCAGCTTCCGCAGGACCAAAGCTGTCGGCGCAGAGCCTTAGCATCAGAGCAGGCAGTACAAAAGAACTGAGCGTAAAAAATACAGGTAAAAAAATCACATGGTCTGTATCTGACAAAAAAACTGCCGCTGTGAAATCTGCAGGCAAAACAAAAGCAAAGATTATAGCAAAAAAGCCCGGAACCTGTATTGTTACGGCGAAGATTTCAAACAAATGCAGATTGAAATGTAAAGTTAGAGTTCTGCCGAAGAAGTCGGGCAGTTCACAGCCTGTACTGAAAAAAATAGAATACTCTAATCTTACAGATGAGTATTCCCGCAGTCTTTTGACAGAGCTCCTCAAAGAAAACGGTATTGAGGATTCACGCTCAGATGCTCTGATAAGCCGCATTGACCGGTTTAACAGCAGTGTCAGAAGCGAGTGGCTGACTGACGGATTTGAAACCATATCGCCTGCCGGAACAAAATATGATGTTTACGATATGCAGGATGAATACACGGCAAACAACGGTACTTTTCCGGGATATAACTGCCGCATTACCGCTTTTGGTCTGATAAGCAGGTATATCACAACAGCTGAAGAACTGCCTCAAAAACAGGGAGAGGATTTTCTGTTCATGGATTTAGAGACAATTGCTGCAGATAATGAGGCGCTTTGCGGTGATAGCACCGACAGATTTTGCGCACTGTTTGCACCTGTAAATGCGGCGCAAAGCACGAAAGTAAAAACGCAGGCAAAGGCGCTGCAGCGCGAATGGGCGGCAAGAGGAATCGCTTTTTCTGACAGCAGTGCACATCTGATTTCGGTAATTTTCCATGATAAAT
The DNA here is from genome assembly GCA_963648745.1 of Christensenellaceae bacterium Phil1. GTDB lineage: Bacteria > Bacillota > Clostridia > Peptostreptococcales > Anaerovoracaceae > UMGS973. The sequence goes on along the minus strand of CAVJEY010000066.1, from coordinate 2,651 downwards.
TTTCGGATGCCGAAAACACACTGTCTGTCGGTCATGCAGGGGTACTGCTGCCATCAGAAGACGGCAAACTGTATTTTATTGAAAAGGTTGCTTTTCAGGAGCCTTACCGCCTGATTAAGTTCAGTAACAGAACACAATTAAGCGACTATCTGATGAAGAAATATGATACATCATGGGGTCAGGGCACTGCGCGCCCGTTTGTTATGGAAAATGATGCTCTGATGGATGGATACAGATGACAGCTTTAACTGCCTGCATGGGCGGGATGCAATGAAGCAGACTGAAACAGATAAACATTACGGCAGGTCCTGTGCCTGCCGTTAATTACGTTACCATTTGTTGTATACCTTTTCTGCAAAGCCGATAAAGTCTTTTATGTTTATTACAGTGCCGTCATCTAAGACAGCCCTGCCTGTAAACCTTCCGAAGACCTGATGCTGATCCGAGCACAGCAGCTTGAAGTCGGTTTTGGCGGCTCTGTCGATTATGGGGACAAAATCCATTTCAAACCTGCCGTCATCACTGGTAAAAGTCCATGGCGACATATAGTCCTCCCTGCCGTTTTTCATGGGGATATTGAAGCTCACCTGACTTATCTTGTGGGCTTTGCCGTCATAGAATATCATATTTTCGCTTGCGGCGGAGGTGTCGCCGAAGCCGTACCCTATATTGAATCCGAACGGTATGCCGTCTAAAGCTCCCGATGCGCTGCCCCAGTACCATGTGTTTTTGTAGGTCCATACGCCTCTGCCCCAGTCAAGCCCCGCATAGGAGTTTTCTCTGTTGAAATAGTACATGGTGTCTGCAATGGATACATAGCCCTCGGCGGGCATACAGTTTATCTTCTGGTTGTAGTAAAACGCTTTTGGAGCGTTTGCAAACGGTGTTGATATTACCATTGACTCTGTTTCGGGGCAGTGAAGCGTTATATTGCCCTCGACAGGCCTTTTGTTGAGAAAATTGTCCGTTTTGAAGGTCAGAATTCTTTTGCTGCCAAGATGCCTGAATGAAATCGTGTAGCCCTTGCCCTCTGAAAACAAATCGCCTTTTTCAGATGTGTGAGGCAGATTTTTTCTGCCGAAAGTAAAAAACTGCATACGGCTTACAGTCTGCTCCCACGGGCATTCTTCGCTGAAGGATATGAATGAGATGCTGTCAAGCCCCATATATGAGTTGTCCGCGATAGTAAGCGCTACGCAGAAATTATCGTTGATTATATAGTAATAGTCCCACTCCTTGATTTTGAAGCGCGGGGCTCTGATTTTTTTTCTGTCATACTGCCAGTAGTGCTTTTTGGCAAAGCCCGGACAGCTCAAATGACCGTTTTCGTCTAAAAGAGGAATGTGAGATGTTATTTCCTTTTGCATTGTCATACCTCCATTTTGTAATTTTACCCAGATTATATTTCCCGCAGACTGTTTTGTAAAGAAAAACATTCAGCGCCTTGATATAATACCGTCTGCTATAAGAGCTGCTATGATTATCACGCCTCCTGCAAGTCCCGCGCCCGTAAGAGTTTCGCCAAGCAGCAGAAATGAAGCAAAGGCAGTGAGTATTGGCTGTGTGCACTGAAGCATTGCAACCGCAGATGATGCAAGGCGGGTTACGGCAATATTCTGCAGCAGATAGCCTCCTATGGTGCATACGACGGCAAGATAGAGTATAACGAGCCATGCATTGATGTCTGCGCCCGCAGGAACAGCCGGGTTATCAAACGCCAGCGCCAGTATAACAGAGATAATCATCGTAACGCCCATCTGTGCCGCTGTTATCTGAAAAACATTCATTTTATCAAGAGCCTTTTCCGTAAATACCAGAACTCCTGCAAGACACAGCGCGTCGAGCACCGCAAGGATTTCTCCTGCGCCGAATGTAAACAGCCCGCCGTTACAGCACAGCAGAAACAGCCCTCCTATAGCCGTAAGCTGAACAGGCAGTTTTTTGAGCTCATATTTTCTGCGCAGTACAAGACTCTGCAGCAGAGGTGCAAACAGTACGGGCATCGACATGATAAAACCCACATTGGTTGCAGTGGTAATATCAAGAGCTATATTGCAGGTGATGTATGCTCCTGCGCAGCAGAGCGCGGAAGGCAGCCATACAGGTGATTTAATCCATGCGGCATCCGCAAATATCTGCTTCCTGAAAACAAGCACAAACAGCACTGCCGATATGGTAAATCTGAGGGCAATAAGCCACAGAGGAGTTATGGTTTCATATGCTGTCTTGGTAAGAGGATTACCGAAGCCGTAGATTAAACTCTGTATCAGAATAAATAATATGTATTTCAGATTTCTGCCCTGCATTCCGTATGGTCCTTTGTATATGTAGATTTCACGTATGATATTATATATCCCTTTTGGTTTTTAGTAAAGAAAAAATATGTTGACAATATCGAACATCGATATTATACTGAAGACGAAATATCGAATATCGATATTAAGGAGGAGCAATGTCAAAAAAAGCGCTTGATACATTAACGGAAACAATGTTTTATGTTCTTATGGCATTTGACAGACAGGATATGTGCGGCACAGAGATTGCAGGCTATGTGAGAGATCTTACAGGCGGCAGAGTGTCTATGGGACCCGGTACGCTCTATACCATACTGTCGAATTTTCAAAAAGAGGGTCTGATAGACAGAGTTTCCT
>CAVJEY010000065.1:0-11235 GCA_963648745.1 Christensenellaceae bacterium Phil1 | reverse complement strand
TCAAATTGTACATACTAAATACTCCCTGTTAAATAAAAAGACCAAGCCACTAACAGCCTGGTCTTGGTCCCCAATGCAACGAACACATCGGGCAACTCTGTTAGCGTTATTATATGATTTTCATATTAAAAAGTAAACAGTTTTCGGTAAGTTTTTAAGCCAGTTGCCCTGTCATCCTGCATCAGTCCAGCACGCTCAGGTATCTTTCGCCCGTATCAGGAAGAAATGCCACGATTGTTTTGCCTTTGTTTTCAGGTCTCTTTGCAAGCCTCAAAGCCGCATTAACGGCAGCTCCGCTTGTTATCCCCGCAAACAGTCCCTCGTTTTGCGCAAGGGATTTCATTGCATCCATAGCTTCTTCTGTGGTAACCGTTATTATTTCATCATAGATGTCTGTATCAAGCACCTCAGGCACAAAGTTTGCACCTATACCCTGAAGTCCGTGAGGACCTGCCTTGCCCTGTGAAAGCAGCGGCGAATCATAAGGCTCTACCGCAACGATTTTGATTTCAGGATTCTGTTTTTTGAGGTAGGCTCCAACGCCCGTAACAGTACCGCCGGTGCCTATTCCTGCCACAAATATATCTATCCTGCCCTCTGTATCACGCCAGATTTCAGGGCCTGTTGCGGCAAAATGCGCAGCGGAGTTTGCAGGATTTACAAACTGCCCCGCTATTATGGAGTTAGGGGTGGATTTGTTTAATTCCTCTGCCTTTGAAACGGCTCCTGCCATTCCCTTTGCTCCCTCTGTAAGGACTATCTCTGCACCGTATGCCGCAAGCAGCTTGCGTCTTTCGATGCTCATGGTTTCGGGCATTACCATAATCGCCTTGTAGCCTTTTGAGGCTGCAACCATTGCAAGTCCCACTCCTGTATTTCCGCTGGTCGGCTCTATAATAGTGCCGCCGGGCTTGAGAGTCCCCGCCTTTTCGGCTTCCTCTATCATATTGAGTGCAGGTCTGTCCTTGGCGCTTCCGCCGGGATTCACCGCTTCAAATTTAACCAGCAGCTCTGCATCTATATTTTCAAGTTTTTCAATGTTGTTTACTCTGACAAGAGGCGTGCCTCCGATAAGTTCTGTTACACTCTGTTTAATATTTCTCATATCTATATCCTTTCATATCCTGTCGCTTTGCCGTCTGTGATGATAATGCTCCAGCCTCTGCCCGGGTCAGGCAGCCAGTTCCAGAATTTATTTATGTCACCCTCACCAAACAGTTCAAACATAATGGCAGCCGTAACTCCGCCATGCACAATTGCTATCGAGCTTGCTTCCCTGCCCGAATGCCTGAGCGAAAGCATCTTCAGCTGATGCTTTTTGAAAAGCTCCTCAAATCCTGTATGTACTCTCGCCATAAACTCATTGCGGCTTTCTCCTCCGGGCATAGGCATATCGCCTGTTTTGTCGTCGCACCATGTGACATATCGTTCGTCTGATTTAAGCTCCTTGTGGCTCCTGCATTCAAACTCCCCGCAGTTGATTTCTTTAAGTTCCGGAATTATCGTATAGCCGATATCGCCGTAAATGGCATTGAGCGTCTGCCTGCATCTTAACATACCCGAAGTATATATATCAGCTCCGTCAGGGTCGGGGTAAATACCCTCTGCCGCATCAGCCTTCAGCTGCGCTATACCCTGCTCAATCAGCGGTATATCCTCCGCTCCGTAGTACCATCTGTTCAGATTGCCTTCTGTAATACCGTGCCTTATAAGGTGGATGTGTGATTTCATAGCCATTCTCCTCAAATCTCTTAATCCGTTTAATTATATCATATACCGGAACATATTTCTACACCAACACGCTGCAGCTGTTGTAAACTTCAGCCAAACTTTAACGGCCGGGCAGCATAATTATTTTATCTTCTGTTTATATTTTCGTCAGCCCTCTGTGGTATAATCTGATTATATAGGAGGTGAGCCCTTTGACTATAAAAAGACGGCTGCTTTTATCCAACCTTATGATGATAGCAGTTCCTGTAGCCATCGCCGCCATTGTAGGTTCCATATGCATTGCAATCATACTAGGTGCTTTCAAAAACGGCACCAGCCTTGGGCTTGAAGGTACCGATGAATTTTATTTTGCAAGCAAAAGTGCGGTGGAGTTTGCAGAGGAATATATTGAAGGCGGGCTGACAGAAAACAGCCGGTATACTCTGCAGAGGCTTCTTGACAGCAGCTTTATGCGAATGAAAATACGCTGCGGGGACACTTCCGTATATGATTACGGAGACAAAACAGCTTGTGACGAAAAACTCATAGCGGCCTCAGATTTGCTGCAGGCAAACGGAGCTGCCGCATCTGACGGTACAAGAAGCATATACAAAACAACAGAAACTGCAGATAATAAAGATTATGATATATATATACTCTGTACCCAAAGCGAAAAAATGGGATCGAACCTCAAGGCTGTAATCGCTTTTTCCTGTATTCTGCTGGTGGTTGCCGTATTTCTTTCAATATATGTAATGAACAGAATACTGATTCGGTTTGTATTCCGCAAAATAGAGGCTCCTCTTGATATACTGATGACCGGAGCAGATGAACTTGGCAACGGCAACCTTGATTTCAGAATAGACTACGACAAAAACGATGAGTTCACCTCAGTCTGCAATGCCTTTAACACTATGGCAGTCAGACTGAAGCTTTCGGTTGAACAGACAAAGCAAAATGATGAAAACCGCAAGCAACTTATGGCGGATATTTCTCACGACCTGCGTTCGCCTTTGACCTCCATCAAAGCGTATGTCGAAGGACTTCTTGACGGTATAGCCGAAACACCGCAGCTGAGACAGAATTATCTGCTTACAATAAAGCGCAAAGCGGAGGAAATAGACAGACTGGTAAATCAGATTTTCACCTTTTCAAAGCTGGAGCTTGACGGATATCACGTTGAAATGCAGACTGTAAGGCTTGACCTTGAAATTGCCGATATAATATCGGGATTTTCCGATGAGTATGAAAAGAAAAACCTGAAGCTGATTACAGAAACACTTGAGCCCTGCAAAGCAGATATAAACAGAGAGCTTTTTGCCCGCGTAATCCGCAACATCACAGACAACAGTGCCAAATACAAAACAGCAGCAGTCGCAGAGGTCCGGATATCATTGAAAAAAACAGACCGATGCTGCACACTGCGCATTTCAGACAACGGCCCCGGAGTTCCGGAAGAAACGCTGCCAAAGCTTTTCAATGTATTCTACCGTACCGACCCTGCACGCCAAAACACTGCCGGAGGCAGCGGCCTCGGACTTGCCATATCGGCTAAGGCCATCAACAGCATGGGCGGTCTTATCACAGCAGAAAACACTGCACAAAGCGGACTTGCCATAGTTATAACTCTGCCTGCCATGGAGGACAATGTAAATGGATAAACAAAAAATACTTATTATAGAAGATGATGCGGATATAGCCGCTATAGAACGTGACTACCTGCTTGCAGGCGGGTTTGATGTAAACATCTGCAGCGACGGCTTCTCCGGACTCAGTGAAGGACTTACCGGCAACTACGACCTTATTCTGCTGGATATAATGCTGCCTAAGATGAATGGTTTTGACGTCTGCCGGAAGCTTAGGGAAAAAATAGACACTCCTATTCTGATGGTAACAGCCAGACTTCAGGATATAGACAAAATCAGAGGGCTTGGACTTGGGGCTGATGACTATATTGAAAAACCTTTTTCGCCAAGCGTCCTTGTTGCAAGAATAAAAGCAAACCTGACCCAATACGCACGCCTTACAGGCAAACCCAAGGTTCGCTCAGAGATAACGCTTGGGCGCATCACTCTTAATACAGAAACTCATCGTGTCTATGCAGATGGCAGCGAGGTTGAGCTAAAGAACAAAGAATACGAGCTTCTTCTGTTTATGATGCTCAATGCGGATATTGTGTTCAATAGAGAGGAGCTGTATGAAAAGGTCTGGGGTCTTGAAGCTATGGGTGACAACGCCACAGTGGCCGTTCATATCAGCAGGCTTCGCGAAAAACTTGAAAAGGATCCCGCTCATCCAGAATATATCCAGACAGTATGGGGAGCCGGATATCGCCTCAGTGCATTGTAACCATATATGCTTCATCCGTATCGGAGGTTTTCTCCGGTGCGGATTTTTAATTTATTTCCTGTTCAAATTTACTTAAACATCTGTTTACTCCTGCTTCATATAATCTAATTATCAAAAGCAAGCAAGGAGGGATTAAAATGAATATCAGTATCGATAAGAAACACAAGACAGCTGTAATAATTCCGGCATATGAGCCATCATACGAGCTGGTGGGCCTGAGCAGGTCTCTGCACGACAGCGGCTATCGTGTAATAATCGTCGATGACGGCAGCGGAAGTTCGTTTTTCAATACATTTGCCAAAACATCAAATTCGGTGCTGCTCCATCACAGGCATAATCAGGGCAAGGGTGTCGCTCTTAAAACAGCAATGAAGCACATATCGGAAAATATGCCCGATATACAGTGCATTGTCACAATTGATGCCGACGGTCAGCATCTTCCCGGAGATATGGGAAATGTGGTGGAAAAATCATGGGAAAATCCCGGTGCTATTATTCTTGGCGTAAGAAATTTTGAAAAAGACGTGCCCCTGCGCTCAAGAGCGGGAAACAAAATAACCCGCGCTGTTTTTTATGCGGTTTCCCACACCGATGTTTCCGATACGCAGACAGGACTTCGCGGCTTTAACCGCAATCTTCTCGAGAGACTGTGCACAGTATCAGGCAACAGATATGAATATGAGATGAATTTACTGCTCTACTGTGCCGATCACAGAGTCCCTGTGATTGAAGTTCCTATTGCCACAATATATCACGACAGCAAAAACTCCTGCTCACATTTCAGCACCATTAAAGACTCCATTAAAATATATAAAGGCTTTATAAAATTCGCCATGGCATCATTCGTCAGCTTTCTGGCGGATTATCTGCTCTTTATGCTGTTTGCGTTTGCACTTCCTGCAGGCTTTATAGCAGCAGGCAATGTTGCCGCGCGAATATGCAGCGCAGCTCTTAATTATACGCTTAACTCCAAGGCTGTTTTCTGCGACAAGAGACCGGTCACAAAAACCCTGCCTCAATATGCGATGCTGGCTGCGGGAATACTTGCAGCAAACACACTGGTGCTTTCATTCTTTGTAACAGTACTCGGACTTTCTCCGTATATATCAAAATTTTTCACTGAAATAATTTTGTTTATCAGCAGCTTTCTTGTACAGGCTCTGGTAATATACCGCAATCCTTCCGTCCGGCAGAGAAAGGAGCTTGAAACAATATGAAAATGATAGAAAAGAAAAGACTTCCCGCTGTCATAGTCATAATCATATGCCTTGTAACCGATTTATTTACAGCAGGGCTGGTAACAGGTGCAGACTACTACTTTTCATATAAATCAAAAATACCTCTTACAGCTTCCGGACAGACAAGCCGTGACACCGAAGAGTACAAGCCATGGAAAACGAAATTCGCATCTCATTTTTCAGATACGGTGATTTCAACAGATACCGAATACAAAAGTCCCGATATCTCCATTACTATTACAAAAAACAGCTGCGACAGCGGCATCATCGACAAAACCGCAAACGGCAAGCACAAAAAATACGGCTCACGAATTGCTTATACTGTTGCCGATATCTATATAAGTGATATTTCGTGCATACAGACAGCCTTTGCGGAGAACATCTACGGCATAGGCTACCGTGAGGGAATAGTATCTATGTCAAAGCGAATGAAATCCGTGCTCGGCATAAACGGCGATTCCTACAGCAACAAACGCCACCAGTACAGCGGCACAATTATAAGGAACGGCAAATTCTACAGAAACAAGCCGTCTACAGAAGAAATATGTGTTCTTTATAAGGACGGCTCAATCAAAATAGAATCTCCCGACACTTTCAGACCTTCCGATGCAATAAAAAACGGAGCATGGCAGAGCTGGGTATTCGGTCCGAGTCTGTTAGATAAAAAAGGCAGAGCAAAAACTGATTTCATCACATGGGATTACATAAGGCAGAGTCACCCGCGTACAGCACTGGGCTACTACGAGCCGGGGCATTACTGTCTTGTCGTTGCAGACGGCCGACAGGAGGGCTATTCGAGAGGAATGTTTCTTACAGAGCTTTCACAGCTGTTTGAGAATCTCGGCTGCAAATCTGCCTACAATCTTGACGGCGGTCACTGTTCGTTTATGACCAAGGGCGATAAGGTTATAAGTCATCCTTACAGACCAAACAAGGATATTACTGACGGTATATTTATTTGTGAAACGGAGTGTTGACAATATGAAAATAAGAAGTTTACTTTTACTTGTGCTGGTACATACCACACTTATACTATCTCTGGCATTTTTAATTCTGCTTGTTCTGGATTTCTACAACCCTATGATGGGTTTTCTCGTAAACCCTATATCTCAGAGGCTGTTTGCGCTGTTCTGCATATTCTCTGCAGGGCTTTCCGTAAAAACAGTCTGCGATATCAGGCAGATATCAAAAAAGAGCCGCAACTAGTTTATATTCTGTTCAACAATATTATATAACAGGTTTAACTCATTATCCTACAATAATCCTGTCAAACAAAAGGAGGTAACTATGGATAAGTTAAAAGAGAAAATTTTAAGTATTAATTTCAAAAAAGCCGCCCGTGTTTACATAGTTGCGACTGTTCTGCTTGTAATTGCCGGCAGTCTTGCAGCCTTTCTTTCACTTCAGGTGCAGATAAAAGAGGCCGCTTCACTGTATCACAATCACGAGATAACTTCAGCTCAGCTGATACAAAATGAAACCGGAGATGCAAAGGTTTATGAAAGCCACGGCTCCGACTGGGACTCGCTGGAAAAACAGCTTACGCCTGTCGGAGCCGGCGCCAAGGCAGTGCTTGCAGCTGACGGTCTTACAGGCGTACTTATTGCCGCTTCCTACTGGCTGCTTATAGCCTTATGGCTGTATCAGGCATCTGCAAAAGCAAAGATGCACAGTCTGCTGTGGTTTACAGCAGGGCTTGCCGGCAATCTGTTTACTGTAATAGCGTTTCTGATTATACGCGGGTTTATCCGCATCAGATGCCCGCAGTGCAGAAGCTGGCAGCACAGATACAGCTATTGCAGCAAATGCGGCGCGCAGCTTGCCGCTGAATGCCCTTTCTGCGGCTGCAGCGCGGACACTTTGGATATTTACTGCAGCTCCTGCGGTCAGAAGCTGACAGCTGATATGAATTAAACTTTCAGGAGGTAATGCTATGCGTACAAAGGATCATCTTGCTCTCGGAAAATATCTGTGGCATTTCTATATGAACAATAGCAATCCCATAAACAGAGCTGCTTTTTTAATCGGCTCTGTGGAACCTGATTTCAATTATACAACCTATTTGAGAGGATTTAAAACCAGCCATGAACTTGGCGGTCACAATCAGGAAAACACCGCAGTGCTGATACTCAGAGGTATAAAGCAGCTGAGAGAAAAGAGATGCTGGTCAGCAGGCGATTTCTTTACGGCAGGCACACTGATGCACTATATTGCAGACTCCTTCACATGGCCCCATACGGCTTCCTTTTGCGGAAATCTGCAGAAGCACGTCAGTTACGAGCACAGACTGCACTATGTGATTGTTTCTGAAATATCATCGGGTATTGCAGCGCCCGTCCCGTATATAGCAGACTTCCCTGCATATCTTGACAGAATGCATACACTTTATATGAAAAAAACTGCAGATATGCAGATTGACAGCAGATTTATAATACATATCTGCAGCACACTTTTTTACAGTATCGTGCGCAGCAGCATCTGCGCAGGCAAAACAGAAAGGATAAGATTAAAATGACGCTTGACTGGGATATACTAAACTGGATTCAGACTCTGCACACACCTGCCTGTGATGTACTGATGCCATATATCAGCCTGCTGGGAAACGGCGGCATGATATGGATAATCGCAGGAATTGTACTTGCGATATTCCCCTGTACCCGCAAAATAGGGTTCGCTGTTATAATCTCGCTTATTCTCGATGTAATACTCTGCAACGGGATTCTGAAGCCTTTGGTTGCCCGCATACGGCCATGCGATATTGATACGGCAGTGCAGCTTCTGATTGCCCGTCCTGCGGATTTCTCTTTTCCGTCCGGTCATACAGCATCGTCCTTTGCTGCCGCCTCAGCGCTGTTCATGCAAAAGAGCAGACTTAAAATTCCTGCGCTTATTCTTGCCGTGCTGATTGCGTTTTCAAGGCTTTATCTGTTTGTTCATTTTCCGTCGGATATTGCTGCGGGAGCGCTTGCAGGCATTATGTGCGGAGCTGCGGGCTCATACATCACTGAAAAATTTATATTCGGAAAGGTTTTGAAGAAATGCTAGTTTTTCAAGGATTCTGCGGTTTTTGTATCGCACTTGCCGACAGTGTACCGGGTGTTTCCGGTGGTACTGTTGCTTTCATTATGGGCTTTTATATGCAGCTCATCGATGCGCTTAGAAATCTGTTTACAACAGATAAACAAAAAAGAAAAGCAGCGTTTATATATCTTTGCCGTCTGGGCTGCGGCTGGCTTCTCGGTATTTCAGGCGCTGTGCTTGCTCTGTCTGCTTTGTTTGAAAGAAATATCTACTTTATGAGTTCACTGTTTTTGGGGCTTACGGTTTCTGCAATACCGTTCATACTGAAATCCGAACGGAAAACAATACGCGGCAGATATTTTTATATAACATTTACCGCCATAGGCTTTACAGCAGTTGCAGGTTTTTCGATGATATGCACAGCAGTTCCGGGAATTTCTGCCATAGATTTCAGTTCCCCCGATATGCTTCAGGCAGGCTATCTGCTTTTTTCCGGGGCTATTGCTATTACAGCCATGATGTTGCCGGGTATATCAGGCTCTACGCTTCTGCTGATTATGGGTATATATATTCCTCTTATCAATGCGCTGTACCGTATTATAAGGCTGGATTTTTCGATGCTGCCGGGCATTATCCTTATAGCTGTGGGGATTTTTCTCGGAACAGCTTTCACAGCAAGAGGCATTCGCAGTGCATTCAAAAGATTCAGGGCTCAATGCATCTTTTTGATCACAGGCATGGTGGCAGGCTCTGCCATTCCCATTATTATGGGGCCTCTTTCCTTAGGCAAACCTGCTCTTTCGCTTTCTGATTTCAGTATAACCGGATTTTCTTTAGGAATTATTATACTGCTGGGACTTGAAATGCTGTCAAAATCAACTGCAAAGAAAAGTAGAAATATACAAAATTAAGATTTCAAAACTCACCTGCGGGTTATTTCAGCAAAAGGGGCAGTCCTGCAAATATTCTTGTCACTGACTGTGCGTCCTCTGCCATTTTAACCATAGCCCTGCCGGTTTCCTCTCTCCATGCTCTGAGCTGCCTGTCTATGGGAACTATTCCCTGTGAGATGTCCGTACATATCACTATTTTGTCTGCCAGCGCATCATATATATCTGCAAATTTCTCTGCAGGGTCAATCCCTGCTCTGATGCAGGCGAGCAGGAATTTTTCTATACAGTAGACTGCAGGCTTTGAAAGGTCAATTTCAGCCTTATCCTCACTGCAGAAGAATATATCATCATCGCTTAAATCGTATTCTGTTTTTGCATATTCAAGTCTGCCCTGATACGCTCCTCCAAAAACAAGCTCCATACCAAGCTCCTCCTAAAACATAACCGCCGCACCTATAACGGCAAAGCACTCCGCCCATACTATACCGTAGCCTGCAATATCTCCGTTGACGCCGCCAAGGCTTTGCGATGCGCGAAAGCAGGCAAATACCCCTGCCGCTGCACATAAACCTGCCGGAACAAGCACCGATATATCAGTAACAGCTGCACAGGCTGCAGATATCAGTACCGTAAATACTCCTATAAATATTATCTGTTTTGCGCTGCCTTTTTCAAGGTTTTCATACTGGCTCACATTTAGCCTTCTGCCTGCCAGTATGCAGCATGAGCCTGCCGCTCTTGATATGACAGGCGTTATTATCAGAAATTCCATATGATTGCCGCCTGATGTCACGATGCTGCACATTGCCGCAAAGAATAAAAGAAACAGCACAGCCAGCCATATTACCGCAAAGGCTCCGACTCTTGAATCTTTGAGTATCTGTTTTTTCTTCTCAAGGGGCGCTCTTGAAAATATCGCATCGCAGCAGTCCATATATCCGTCAAGGTGCATAAATCCCGAAACAAAAAACGGATACACCGTCAGAACCGCCGCAATAAGCATTTCGGGCACGCAAAGCCGCAGAAGCAGCAGTGCAAGGCCGTACCACAGCGCTCCCATCAGAAGCCCCAGCGCCGGAAGCATTGCCAGCATCTGTTTCCTGCAGGACTCGTCCCATATTCTCCACGGGCACGGAGCAATGCAGAAATTGCCCCATGCCATAAAAAAGCCTTTGATAATATTCATATCCTACCTCTTGTAATCTAAAATCTGTCCGTATGCCACCTCTGTTACCCTGTCGCATATCTTTGCCAGCGCTCTGTCTATATAGCCAAGCCCCCTGCGGTAGCCTTCGCTTAATTCATCATAAGATGCCGCATCGGAATATATATAGTCGGAAACAAAGACTATATTTGCAGCTCTGTCTGCAATATATTCGAGATCCTCTGCAACTCTAAGATATGCTGTCCTGTGAATATCCTCACCGTCAAACATCTCGTTTGCAAGAAGTGCAGTCACGCTGTCAAAAAGAAACGTACCCTGTTCGGGTGCCTTGTCAAATATCGATTTTATGTTCCTGCCCTGCTCTATGGTTTGAAAGCCCCAGCCGCATCTGTCCTCTATATGCCGTCTGATTCTTGCCCTGTCCTCTTCATCATGGGGGATCATGGTTGCGATATAGTAAAGAGGGCTTCCCGATTCATCTGCAAGCTGTTTTGCAAGCTCCTGCGCATAGTATGATTTGCCGTTTTTGCAGCCGCCCGATATAAATATATTCATCCTAGAAATCTTCCTTTTTGTCGAGTTTTTTGAGATACTCCGCCTCCACATTGCCGTCTTCAAGAGTTGTCATATTGCACATAACCGCGCAGGCTCCTCTGATTATCTGAAATGCCAGAGGGCATCCACTGCCCTCTCCAAGTCTCATTTCAAGGTCAAGCATCGGTTTGATTCCAAGCTCCTTCACCGCATACATATAGCCCGGTTCTTTGGATTTGTGGGAGCCAAGCAGGTATCCTTTTACCTTCGGATTTATCATATATGAGCAAAGAGCCGCAACGGCCGATATGTATCCGTCTATAAC
>CAVJEY010000064.1:0-11467 GCA_963648745.1 Christensenellaceae bacterium Phil1 | reverse complement strand
TGTTATTTTTTAGTAATATATTTTTATTATCCCAAAACAATTTAAAACTTACATCGTTTTTGTACCTTTTTCACGTTATTTCCCAGCCCCTTACCTTGTCTTTCAAGACAATCTCCATAAATCAATATTTCTCACTCCAAAAATAAAGGGACTGCCTCAGCAGTCCCCATTGTCATCATATTAATCCTATTTCACCTTGTCTGCCAGAGCTGCAATTTTGGCAAGGTCTTCCGGCCTGTTTGCAAGGTCGTCTTTTTCCCCTGCGCTTACAGGCTCATAAAATACCATATTCCAGTCAAGATAGTCTGATATGCAGCTGAATGTATCCTCTATGATTTTGTACTGAGACCCTGCAAGTTCCTCCTCGCCTATGGCAATAACACCTATGCTCTTGCCCTTGAGCAGATTGAACCTTGAATACATCTTATCTATTACAAGCTTCATCTGAGCCGACACGCCCCACCAGTATACAGGTGTTGCAAAGAGAATAAAATCAGCCTCTTCAAGCTTCTTCATCACATCGTTGGTATCATCCCTGTCTATACAGTCGCCTTCGTTCCGGCACGCAAGACAGGCTCTGCACGGCGCTACTTTTTTATCATTCAGATTTATGATTTCAAATTCATCGTTTCTGCCCTCTGTAAAGGCACTGATTGCTGCAACTGTATTGCCCTTTCTGGGGCTTCCGTTAAGTATTAGTTTTTTCATGGGATTTTCCTCCTTGTTCATAGTATATTTATTAACTCTCAGCCGTATATCCTGCCGACAATGTATGACACAAGCCCTGCAGGCAGAATTCTGGCAAGTCCGCAAAACAGTCTGTACTTAAAGCCTATCGTATACACAGGTCTTACCTTTTTGGCCTCCGCAACGGATGCTATAAAGCGGGCTGCAGCTTCGGGCTTCATACCGTTTTGCTCATCGCGCTCCATTACCGCAACGCTTTCTGAAATTCTGCCGTCATATATTCTGTCACCTTCGCAGGATTTCTCTCTTGCGGCGGTAAATCCTGTGCATATGTCACCGGGCTGCACTGCGCACACGCTTATGCCATAAGGTCTGACCTCGTTGATAAGCGCCATGGTATATGAGTTTATCGCAGCCTTTGCAGCGGAATAATATGCCTGAAACGGTATCGCTATCGGCGCTGCCACCGAGCTTATATTGATTATTCTGCCGCCACCCTGCCTGCGCATAAACGGTATTACGGCCCTGTTCATATTGACTGTTCCGAAGAAATTGACATCAAACTGTTTTTTGGCTTCTGCGGTTTCGGTAAATTCGACGGCTCCTGATATCCCAAAGCCTGCATTGTTAATCAGCACATCTATTCTTCCGGCCTTGTCTATAATATATGAAACGGCTTCGTTTATATGTTTTTCGTCAGTCACATCGGCAGATATGTGGTTTATGCCTGCAGCGCCCTGTCTGCGTCTGCTTATCTCAAACACCTCATAGCCCTTTGCTTTCATCGCAAGAGCTGTGCAAAGTCCTATGCCCGATGTGCCTCCTGTAATTACACAAATTCTGTTTTCCATATTATCTGTTGTCCTTTGTCATCATTTTTCTGAATGCGGCAGCTGCAAGTGCGGATATTATAACTGCGTATGCAATGTCTGTGACAAGATATGCCGCAAAGCCTTCGTATTCACCTGCAAGAGCCATTCTGCCCATAGAGGTTGCGGGATACCACGGCAGGAAGCTGCATACGGTCTCAAGGTTTCCCATGGTTTCAAGCGGCATCCACGCGCCTCCGAGCACCGCGCTTACAGTTATAACGGCGCTTGATATTCCGGGCGCTGATTTGTCCGACAGAATGCTTCCAAACAGAATCCCCAGAGCTGTCATAACAGCTATAACAGGGAAATATGCCATAGCGCCTGCAAGCACGCCTCCAAAGTCAAGACTCACGCCGTCAAATGCCGCCACTGTATATGAAACCGCAGCGCATATGATTATCTGCATATATCCGAGGATAATTCCGGGAATCGCATACCCCGCAATATAGTCTGAGGTTTTCATTGGTGAGGAATAAAGTCTTGAAAGCAGCGATGTGGTTCTGTCCCTGCTTACAAGTATAGCCGTATAAAGCATTACAAACGCAAAAGCAAATACGGTTATCCCTGGCATAAGAGCATCTATATCAAACCAGTAGGCATCGGGGGTATAATGCCCTATAAGCCGGAACATTCCTATCATGGCTACGGGAAAAATCACACAGAATATGATTCCCAGCGGGTCTCTCAGTATCTCCCTGATATTTCTTGATGCAAAGTTCCATGCTTTCACTGCATCTCACCTCCCGCAAGTCTGATAAACGCATCTTCAAAGCTGTCTGTCTGCGCCTGCCGCATAAGCTCTGACGCGCTGCCTGATGCTGCAATCTGTCCTGCCCTCATAATCGCTATATTGTCTGCAAGAGCCTCCGCCTCCTCCATATAATGGGTTGTAAGTATTATGGTTTTATGCCCTTTGAGACCCTCTATTATTCTCCAGAGCTTCCTTCTTGCGATAACGTCAAGTCCGAGGGTAGGCTCATCAAGAAACAGTATTTCGGGATCCGATATCAGCGCCATTGCAATGGAAAGTCTTCTCTGCCAGCCTCCCGACAGGGTCTTTGCTCTCTGGTTTATGATTTCCTCAAATCCAAACAGGGAAATCATCTCGCAGACTCTGCCGCTGTCTCTGATGCCATATGCCCCCGCTATAAATTCGAGGTTCTCTTTTACTGTCAGGTTGCCTGCAACTGCTGTTTCCTGCGGAGATATATTTACAATCCGCTTCACCTTGTCCGGGCTGTTTACAACAGAATGCCCGTTAATCAGCGCATCGCCGGAGGTGGGGATGCTGAGTGCCGTAAGCATTTTAATAGTCGTAGTCTTGCCTGCTCCGTTGATTCCAAGCAGCGCAAACAGCTCTCCCTGCCTTATTTCAAGTGAAATATTGTCTACCGCCGCTCTGCTTCCAAACACCTTGGTCAGGCCGTTTATAACTATGCCCCCGTCCTCACTCATCCTTTTGACCTCCCATTTTTTTAATTCCGTCAAAGATAAGATCTGCCACCGACAGCTCTGTTATTGCAATGCCTCTATCCTTGTCTGCAAGCAAAAGCACCGAGTCGCCGGGCTTCAGATCGAACATATCTCTGACAGCCTTGGGAATAACTATCTGACCCTTCTCGCCGATTTTAACAGGCTGCATATATTTGCCCTCAGGAAATTTCATAAGTACCTCCGTTATAAAAGTATAACTTGTATAACTAATTATACTTTTCACCCATACCTTTGTCAAGCAATAAAAAAACAGAGCTGTGCTATGCTTTGTCCTGCCCGGCTCTGTTCAATATTTCGAGTTCTTTTTTCTCTCTGCACTGTCTGCATATCATATCGGAAACTATATCGTCACTGTGCAAAAATCCCTCTCGCTCATACTCTGCTTCTCTTGTACCCATAACCTTGCCGCACTGCGGGCATATTATGTTTCTGGTTACTGTTATCATTCCCTTATATCACCTCCTGTCGAATACGATTCGTCCTGCCACTCTATAATATCATAGAACTCTTCCATATTGCTGCCTTTGCTGCTGAGCAATTCCCATTTGACATCTGTACGCCTTATTGAAATTTCCATCATGCTCTTTTTTACTGAATCAGAAAATGAGGCGTTGTTCCCTTTTGGTTCTGCAACCGGCAATATTCTACCAGCTTTGTAAAGTTCTCTTTTTCTTTATGATGTTTTGTCAGGCGATCAGCATCCACAATTATAAATTTTGCGAGACAATTTGTCTGTGACTCTGTCTTTATTTTATTCAGGAAATTCGTATAACCACCTCCATGCATATTAATCGGCTTCAACGCAATATGCATATCCTGCTTTTTCCTCATTTTGCTGATATAATTGAACTCTGTATCTCCCTCGCAAAACACTATAAAGCGTTTTTGCAGTTTTCGCTCCGGCCTACTCAAATGCTGTACCTCCCAAAACACCTTTCATATAAAACTCATAAATCTTAGCAGTATCATAACGTACTTCCGGAAAATCTGATAACGAATACATTTCAGACGTCAGCTGTTTTCTGTTTTTGGTAATAAAATAAATCTGCTCTTTCATATATACTTTCAGATTGAGATGCAATACATTATGAGTAGAAAAAACGAACTGGCCTTCATGCTCCGACCCGTTTACAAAAGCAACTACTCTGTCAGACAAAACAGGATTCAGAACTCTGTCCATCTCATCTGCAAACACCACCCTGTTTTCATAAACAACTCGAAAAATGTGTACTGCCCATGCAAAGAATTCTCTAACACCTGCTGAATCCATCTGCAGTTCTCTTCTGAAACAGTTACCATCCTCGTCTTTGCGTACAATCACTGTTTTACTGTATGGCTGCCTGTTATCAATCTCAATTCCGCATATGCTGTAATCTACCATTCTGAAAATTTCCAGATATCTTTCGTCTTTCAGGATTTTCAAATCAGCATCCTGCCTTACTATATCCTCATCACTGCCTGATATTAAAGATTCCGGATAAAGGGTGTTTGTTGCCCAGTCCACCACCGCCAGCGCATCTTCATTTCCAATCAGGGCCAGTTTTGAAACGATAAGGCCTATGCCAATATCCTCATTATTGCCACCTCCCGGCATAAAGTCGGCAATAAGCCCCGGGGAAAAAAGCTGTATGCTTTGGGCATCTGTTTTCCATGAGCCGTCATCTTCTCTTGTAATCTCAAACACAGTCCTCGGAATTTGTTTCCGTTTTTTTAAAACCTGCAGTTTTTCGTACACAATGCTGTACTCATTAATGTGAAGCTCGTAAATATAAGTTTTTTTGTTTTGAGCCATGAAACAAATCTCAAATTTCTGAACCGGATATTCTTCACGATTCAAACTGGCATCATTTATATACGGATGTACGGCTTTTACTTTGCTGTTTGTAACAAACAGAGTTCTAAAATATTTGAGGCTGTTAATAAAGTTTGATTTACCGCCGGCATTCTCACCCACAACAACTGCAGATTTAAGCAGAGCAAATCCATCCGGAGTTTCAACAAAATTATCAGGAAAACGCTTTCTTACCTTGCCAGACGGCGCATTCATTGAAAATTCACTCTCACAATCAAATGAGCAGAAATTATTAAAACGATAATATATTAACATAAGTTACCTCTCAGTTGTTTTCATTTCTATATCTATTATACCCTTTTTTATTGCCATGTAAACCGTATTTTCGTTTTAGTATGCACATTTTTAATGTTTTTTG
This sequence comes from Christensenellaceae bacterium Phil1, assembly GCA_963648745.1. Taxonomy (GTDB): domain Bacteria; phylum Bacillota; class Clostridia; order Peptostreptococcales; family Anaerovoracaceae; genus UMGS973. Next base: position 6,204 of record CAVJEY010000064.1, on the reverse strand, counting down.
CCTTTTTTCACCTAATCAAACACGCATTTTCGTTTTATGTCTATTATATATGGCAGGTGAATTCTTTCGGATTTGACATATTAATTACAAATCACACAGGCATAGCCGAAGGAAAATCTGAACCTGCTCATTTTCCTGAGCGGTAATCTCATCAGGTATATCCGGATCGGCAAAGACCTTTGCCGCACATATGATAAAACGCAGAGGCAAAACTGCCGCCAGAGCTCTGTGTTTTGTTTTCATCCGCTAAAATTGTGCCTCATCTGCCAATGCGATCTGCGGGGCTTCGCCGCCCGGCACAGCGTTGGTATCCGCAAGAGTGCCGGAAACAGCAGAAGCACCGGTGAAGTAACCGGGTTTTTGAGCACCCTCATCAATGCGTGCATAAGTCTTATCGATGTAATTGGAATCAAATTCAGTATTCAAACCGCCCACCAGAACCGGGCAGCCGTCGAACATACTGTCGCTTGAGAGGACACTGTCTGTAACAAATCCGCTTCCCACGGTAATCGTTTTCAGTTTTCTGCAAGAGCCAAACATACCATCCATAGCCGTAACCTTTGATGTATTGAATCCTGATAAATTTATATCGGTCAATTTGGAACATTGATAGAACATATAATTCATATCTTTAACATTTGATGTATCAAAGGCAGACAGATCAAGAGAGGTCAATGATTTGCATTGCCGGAACATACAATCCATAGTCATGACCTCTGATGTATCAAAATGCGTTCCGAGATTCAGGGTTTCCAAAGCAGTACAGTCGGCGAACATATACTGCATATCTGTCACCCTGGAGGTGTCAAGCATTGAACAGTCTATTGTTGTCACGTTGCTGTTTTTCCCTGTATTAGCAGAAGCGGTTATGCCGTTCAGTAAATCCGAGCTGTCTGCCGGGGCATACATCACACTTGTGCTGTCGCTTGCGTCTGCCGGGGCGATGTAGGCTGTTTTTTCGTCCTTGGAAAGATAAAATCCGATTGTGCCGGAATTCTCAGCCTGGACAGTACCTTTCATTGCAAGCCCGCCCGGCACTTCACTGCCTTTGACAAATCTCAGTGTCTTGGTGTCTCCGCCCAGCTGCTGCAGCCGGTAATGCAGCTTGTCCTTATCAATGGTATAATCAGCAGTGATACTCAGGCTCAGGTCGCCCGTAACCCTGACCCTCACCGCATATTTCGCCCACAGGGTGCCAACGGGCATGGTAAGCACCACGGCCAGCAGCAGAACGGCAGCAGTATGTCTTTTTAGAAATTCTTTTACAGTTTTCAAAGATGCCCTCCTTTAATCCTGCTGTGCCGCATTTACGACAATCCCGATACCCTCCCATGTGCAGTTCATGGCATCATCTGTCATGGCAAAAGTCAGCGTCAGGGTATCAGTCTGCACTGTGCCTGCCGGGAAGCTTCCGGCATTGGCGAAGGTAAAAACAGTATTATTTTCCGCCGCTGTACCGGAAACGGCGGTCGTTCCGTTTCTCAGCGTCAGCGTAACTCCTGAAAGTTCTGATGGGAAAGTCACCACCACATCATAGACAGTGGCGGTCTCGTTCACGCCGCTGGCGTTTTGGTTGGAGACGGTAAATATATAACTTGCCGTGGCTGTGCCGTTTTTATCAAGGCTTATGGCATTGCTCTGCCCATTTACCTTCGTGGCGCTGACTGCAAAACGTGCCACTCGTGCGCCATCGCTGTCTGTTGCTGAAGTAATATATTCTGCCAGCGGAGCCGTTGCCCACATGGAAGTACCGAGCGCTGCAAGCAGCAGAAGTACTACCGCCAAATACAGCCTGTGCGGCATAAGTTTTATTTTTTTCTCATATTTCGGTAGATATTGCCTGCTCATGCGATACTGTTCCTTCCAATCAATTTTTGTTTTCGGTATTGTTCTTCGTTTCAGAAAGTTCCTGCTTTATCCGCTCAATTTCTTCTCGCAGCAGTTGAATTCTCAGAGCCTTTTTATCCCGGCGGAGCGGCAGCTCGACCAGCGCCACGGCGCAGCCGATGAGAAGTAGTATGCCAGGCAGTGTTTTCATAAAATCTATGGCATATCCCGCGCCGGGAATGCTTCCTGTCACAACACCTTTAATGTTTGTCACGCCAAACGGCTCATCGGGGACGTTATTGGCGTCGCCCCGGGTGATTACAGTCTCGCCATCTGCAGCGATAATGCGGTGGACCACCAGAATCCCACGGGACTGGTACACCACAATGTCACCCACGGCATAATCAGGCTGTGCTTTCACAAACAGTATGTCACCCTTATGACAGGCCGGTTCCATGCTGCCGGACTGTACCACCGCCAATCCGATACCAAATGGCATGGGCATCCGGTTTCCTGTGACGTTCTTCACACTGAGCAGATACACATTGAGGCCCAGCAGCAGACCTAGGAAAATCAGGACAGCATACCGGAGGAAAGTCTTTTTTTTGCCGGATTCCGCATTTTTCATCGCAACACCTCCTCATCAGTCAACCTGCGTTGCGGTGATGGTAATCTTGAGGGTAACATCTGCAAGATCATCGGCATTACCCATAGTGGTGTCAGCGCTGTCTCCGTTGTTATCAAATACCCATTGCCAGTAAACAGTGTGCTGATTTTCTCCGGTTGCATTGAATGCCGCAGGCAGAGAATTAGCTGCATAATAATCAGCAGGCGTGCCTTTATCTGTATTCTCGGGAACATTTCCGTCAAGTGCTTCAATATCAGTAATCATCTGATCCCAGGTGCCCCAATCGCCGCTATCCAGTTTCCACTGAATGCCGGCATTGTTTCTGATAGCATCAGCACAGGAACTGCCCGTGGTGCTGACCTCAAAGGTATAAGCCACTTCGGGAGCGGTGATGCCGCCTGCGCCGCCATAGGTGAAGCCGAAGGCTGCGCTGTTTGCTGTTCCCGGAGCAATAACATCAGCTGCACCGCTGACATTCTTATCATACGCATCCTTGAACAGATCAGTCAGGACAATGCTGCTGTCTGTGGCTTCAAAGCCCCATTTTGCGACTCTTGCGGTATCGGTTCCTGTTGCGCTGGTCGTGTACTTTGCGAAGGTGCTGCTGATGACGCAGGTGGTCAGCAGAGCCAGCACCAGCAGAGCAGAAGCCAGGCGCATTGCTTTGTTTTTTTTCATAATCTATAACTCCTTATCTTATTTCCGCTGATTCTGCCTGACAGAATCAGACTGACAGTTGATATATATTCCGCCGGCAGGCATGAATTCTTCAGGCTAAACTGCCAAAAGAATGTTACTGCCCTTTGTCCTCGCCTGAAGCGGTACCGGGAATGGTCTGTCCGGCGGCTTTTTCTGCCCGCAGGGCTTCAAGTTCCTCCATCAGAGCATCGGCGTCACCGTCCTTTTTCTTCTCATATATCCGGTGGCGAAGCATATCATAGCCTATGAGAATCAGGACAGGCAGAGCGACAAACAGAATAAGCCCGGGCGTGGACTGCATGAACAGGGCAAATGATCCCAGCCCCGCAATATGGGATTTATATACACCGATGAGCCTGCTTGCCGGAACGGGAGCCAGATCCTCCGTATTGCTGGCGTCACCCTTGGTAATAAAGGAGATGTTCCCGGCCTCGTCGGTTTCTATCTTCATCACACGATGTGTGGCAGTAGCAGTGCCGTTACCCACCGGATCGTAAAAGCAGATTATATCGCCGATCTGAACATCCTTCGCTTCTGCGGTTCTGCAGATGAGCAGAGAGCCTGAGTCAAATGTGCCTTTCATGGAGTCGGTCAGCACAATCATGGGAAATACCCCGCCAACGGACGGCACCTTATCCTTATCGCTGAACTGCTTAAAGATAAGCGTGCAGTTAATAATGATAATCGGAATTAAAACCGCGCACAGGATAATACCGACAGCGGTAAATACCTTATGCCTTACGGGATGTGCTGTGTTTGTTTCTGTTTTCATAGTCTTTTTTCCTTTCATGCTGCTTTGTGTCCCCGTTTTTCAACGGATTTACCAAGTATTCTATTTTAAGCGGTCAGCGGTTATTTATTTTGTTTCCTCCACCATGGCGGCTATCTCAGCCCCGGAACGAAAGCCAACAGATTTTGCAACAGCTTTTCCATCCTTAAAAAGTAGCATCATCGGAATACTTGACACCTGAAAACGCATAGCAAGTTCCATTTGCTCATCCACATTAACCTTACCAATCTTAAGCTCACCGGCCTTTTTCTCAGCAAGCTCGTGTAATATAGGGGAAAGCATTTTACACGGTCCGCACCAGTCTGCATAGAAGTCAACCAGAACCGGCTTATCCGAATGCATTACTTCATTTTCAAAATTTGCAGCAGTAATTTTTACTTCAGTCATAAAAATATCTCCTTTACCTCTTATTTTTGTTTTTCAGTTTACATATACCCTGTGTCATAGTCCCCATCGGGCAGAATGCACACCATGTACGTGGCTTGTAAAGCACCATGACAATCAGTCCCAATAGCATCGATGTCAGCATGAGACCATAAAACCCAAAGCTGAACTGTGCCACCCAGTCGGCAGCCGTACCGGCTGTATATGTCCATCCCCATGGCACACGGAATGTCCAGAACAGCTTGATGGTCTCCCGCAAAGACAAAGTACCGGCGGCAACCAGATAAGTCTGAAATACCATATTGCCGAACATCGTCATAAAGAAAATCAGAAATCCGCAGCGGAACCACTTCGAGTACATCCAGCGGGGTGTGGGCTTACACCTTGAGCATTTAAGATTTGCGCCCAGCTTTCCAAACAGCTGCCCGCGGCCGCAGAGATGATTGCAGAAAAACTTATTGCCGCCGAATACTGCAAAAATCAGAGGCAGAAGAAAATCTATCATCCCAAGCCACGCAAACAGAATATTAAAAAAGCCAAGAGCAAAATAAACGGCGGCATATATCCATAACCAGTCGTACCAATGTTTCTTTTTCATACATCAAACCTCTCTCTTATCTCGATACAGCCGGCCGGACAGAGCTTCGCACACTTGCCACAGCCTGCACAGCAGTCATCATGACATTCCTCCCTGCAGGGACTTGTAATAAAGCATGCAATGGCAAAAGCCCTCATAGCCCGGATCTGCAATCTGCTCCTTAAATTCCTGACACATACATTTTGTTGCTTCCGTGCGTTCTATGCGGCATGGACAGTATCCGCCGGTGCGCTTAAGCCCCTCACGAACGGTGCTGACAACCTGTTGATCAGGATTAAGTTCGATTTTCATTTCTATCACCTCTTTCTTTGTTATGGCCCTATTATATCGATTGGCAAAATGCTTTTCTGTGACGAAGTCACATTGGCGCAAAAAAAAATCCGATGCCTTTTGAACACCGAATTTTACTTACGATATAAATCACACTTCTATGAGGTTGTGACATTTTTCATTCCAGATCTTTCAGACCGTCAACATCAAGCAGAGTAATTGCGCCACGCTTTATGTCCACCAGTCCATCCTCGGCAAAGTGCCTGAACATCCTTGCAACAGCTTCCCGTGCCGAGCTGATATGCTGAGCTATCTGCTCATGAGTCATATGAATTACATTAGAACCGGTACGCTTCGCTTCATCAAGAAGAAATCCTGCCAGCCGCTGATCTAAGCGCTTGAATAAAATCTGCTGCATCGCCCACATAACATCAGAGAATCGCTTTGTTGCCAGCTCATAGAAAAAGCACCGGACATAAATATTTTTTTCTTTGAGTAAAGCAATAACATCCACCGGTATAATAAGCAGCTCCGCATCCTGCTGTGCAATCATCTGTGTCTCAAATGTAATCTGACTGATAACACAAGAAGCGGAAAGTACACAGAAATCACCGGTATACAGCCGGAACAAAGTCACCTCACGCCCCTCATCTGAAAGAAGATATGTGCGAACCTCTCCGGAAAGAACAAAAAGCATCCCGAGGCATTCATTGCTGTAGTTATTTATAATAGCGCCTTTTTCATAACTTCTAACAAAAGCTCTTTGTTCAATCCCTCCCTTCTCATCATCTGACAGAAACTGCCAGAACGGAATGCGATTCAATAATTTTTCCATGGATGTCCCTCCTGTATGTGTCTGTTATAATTGCTTTATGTAACTCATCCGGTTTCTCCTGCCTGAGCAAGCTCTGCATATCATCACAGACTTTATTTACTCCATATCCTGCAGCCATATTTGCACTGCCTTAGCGCAGTCTTTGCTATAAGTTCATCTCCGTCATATACATA